>DASVYI010000001.1:0-4359 GCA_036392275.1 Nitrosospira sp.
CTATGTCTGCGACTTCCCCAGCCAAAGATTGCAGCATCACCCGGGTGTCATTACCCTGCCGCACCTGGGCGCTTCCACGCTGGAAGCGGAGGAGAATTGCGCGGTAATGGTGGTGAACCAGATCATGGATCATCTGGAAAACGGCAACATCATCAACGCGGTAAATTTCCCCAACATAACAATGGAACGCGAATCTCCTTACCGGCTGGCCGTTGCCAATGCCAATGTGCCCAACATGCTGGGACAGATCTCCACCAGCATGGCCAGGGCCGGCCTCAATATCCACAACATGGGAAACAAATCCCGCGGCGAAATGGCCTATACCCTGGTCGATGTGGACAGCCCGGTGCCGCAAGAAGCACTGGACGAAATTGCGGCGATCAAGGGTGTGCTGATGGTGCGTTACCTGCCTGCACCCGCCAGATAGGCGACAGCCACGATAAATTCATCCAGCAAATCCCTAGATGAGCGATCAACTCAAATATCTGCGCGACAGGATAGATGTCATCGACAGCGAGCTGCTCGGATTGATGAGTGATCGCGCCGGTATTGCGCGGGAAATCGGTCAAATCAAGAACGGCATGGCGTATCGCCCCGAGCGTGAAGCCCAGGTGTTGGCCCGGTTATGCCAATTGAATCCAGGACCGCTGACAAATGAACATGTCGTGCGGTTATTCACTGAAATCATGTCATTGTGCCGATCCATGGAAGAACCTCTGACCGTAGCATATCTCGGCCCGCAAGGGACTTTTTCGGAAGAAGCCGCGTTGAAGCGCTTTGGCAGCGTAGTCACGACATTGCCATGCACCTCGATAGATGACGTGTTTCGCAAGGTGGAATCCGGCGGGGCGGGTTATGGGGTGGTGCCGGTCGAGAATTCCACGGAGGGTGCGGTCGGAAGGACACTGGACCTGTTGCTGCAGACACCCTTGAAAGTATGCGGTGAAATCGCGCTGCCCATCCATCAGCTCTTGCTTGCGCTGCATCGCGACCTTACGCGCATCAAAAAAATCTACTCTCACCCCCAGTCCTTCTCACAATGCCATGAGTGGCTTAACGTCAATTTGCCTCACTTGACGGGCGAGGCGCGGATCAACGCAGCGAGCAACGCGGATGCGGCAAGACTGGCGTCAATGGATGAAAATGCCGCCGCGGTAGCCGGCAAAAAAGCCGGGGAAGTATACGGCCTCACCGTCTGTGCAACAAATATCGAGGATGATCCCAATAACACGACACGCTTTCTGGTAATTGGCGCGCAGAAGGTTGCCGCCTCCGGTAAGGATAAAACATCACTGGTGATGTCGGCCAGAAACCGTCCCGGCGCAATACATGAGTTGCTGGCTCCGCTGGCCGAGCATGGAGTCAGCATGAGCCGCCTGGAGTCCCGCCCATCTCGCGCGGGTCTGTGGGAATATGTATTTTTCGTGGATATCGAAGGCCATCAGCAGGATGTGAAAGTTGCACAAGCGCTGCAGGAATTGAAAGCAAAAGCGGCGTTCCTGAAAGTGCTCGGCTCGTATCCAGCGGTATAAGCCATCTCGTTTTCATTTTTTCGTATCTCTGCAATTCACGGATGTGACCCTATGAACCTTTGCGAACTTGCTCCCGAATACATCCGCGCGATCAGCCCCTATCAGCCCGGTAAACCCATTTCGGAACTGGCCCGGGAGATGGGCATGGACGAGCGCTTCATTATCAAGCTTGCGTCAAATGAGAACCCCTTGGGGACGAGTCCGCTTGCGCTGGAGGCGATGAGCAAAGCGCTCAACGAGATCGCGCTCTATCCGGATGGAAGCGGCTTCGAGCTGAAAGCCGCGTTGTCGCGGCGCTATGGCGTGACCAGCAGCCAGATCGTGCTGGGCAACGGCTCCAATGATGTCCTGGAGCTGGCGGCACGCGTGTTTTTGAAACCCGGTGCTTCCGCGGTTTATTCGCAGCATGCCTTTGCCGTTTATCCGTTGGTCACGCAGGCGGTGGGCGCGAGCGGCATTTCCGTCCCTGCCAGAAACTACGGCCATGATCTCGATGCCATGCTGGATGCCGTCACACCCGAAACGCGTATCGTATTTATCGCCAATCCCAACAACCCCACCGGTACTCTGCTCACCGCTTCCGCCGTGCTGCGTTTTCTGGAACGCGTGTCCCCGGACGTATTGGTCGTGCTGGACGAAGCGTATAACGAATATCTGCCCGTCACGGTCAAGGCAGACAGCATTGGCTGGCTGAAGCGCTTTCCGAATCTTCTGATTACCCGGACTTTTTCCAAAGCATACGGCATGGCGGGCGTGCGCGTGGGTTTCGGGCTCGCGCATGAGGAAGTGAGCGGCCTGATGAATCGCGTGCGCCAGCCGTTCAATGTTAACAGCATCGGATTGGCCGGCGCAGTCGCCGCGCTGGAAGATGTGGAATTCGTGAAGCGCTCCTATGCGCTCAATCAGGCGGGCATGCTGCAGATCACCACCGGTTTGCGCCAGCTCGGCATCGAATACATTCCGTCCTACGGCAATTTTTTGAGTTTCCGTGTCCCCGGTGATGTCAAGGCAGTCAATCAAAGCCTCCTGAAACAAGGTGTGATTGTACGTCCAATCGGGATTTACGAAATGCCGCAGCATCTTCGAGTCACTGTCGGGCTCGAGTCGGAGAACAGGAAATTCCTGAAATCGCTTGCGGCAGCCCTGGGAATATCCATTGAAATGCCTTCCGGGGCGCAACCGGAACCGATCCTTGAAATTGACACCGAAATAGTTACTGGAGAATCAGCTTGATCATCGTCATGAACAGCGGCGCCACCGACGAGCAGATCGGTGGAGTGATATCGAAAATTCAGAGCTTCGGCCTCGACGCAAATGTTTCCCGCGGCACGGAACGCACGGTCATCGGTGCCATAGGCGATGAGCGCAAACTCGATCCGGAAATGTTCGACTCCCTGAGCGGTGTCGAGTATTCCATGCACGTCGTCAAACAGTACAAAATCGTCTCGCGTGAATCGCACAAGCACGACTCGATCATAAATGTCGGCGGAATTCCCGTTGGCGGCAACCAGGTACAGATCATCGGGGGCCCATGCTCGGTGGAAACGCAGGAGCAGATGGATGCGGCGGCGCAGCATGTATCCGATGCCGGTTGCAAACTGATGCGTGGTGGAGCTTTCAAACCGCGCACCAGTCCTTACACATTTCAGGGAAACGGCGAAGAAGGACTGAGGATGTTCCGCAAGGCGGCTGACAAATACAATCTGCGCATCGTTACCGAACTGATGGACGCACGCATGCTGGACACATTTCTAAAATATGATGTGGACGTGATCCAGATTGGCACCCGAAGCATGCAGAACTTCGAGCTGTTGAAAGAGGTGGGGCGCATCGACAAGCCGGTGATACTCAAGCGGGGCATGTCGGCAACCATTTCCGAGTGGCTGATGGCTGCGGAGTATATCGCCGCCGGGGGCAATCACAACATCATTTTCTGCGAGCGCGGCATACGCACCTTTGAAACGGCCTACCGGAACGTAATGGATGTGACCTGCGTCCCCGTGCTGAAAAAAGAAACGCATATGCCGGTTATTGTCGACCCTTCTCATGCCGGAGGCAAAACCTGGATGGTTCCGGCGCTGGCGCGCGCGGCTATCGCCGCCGGCGCCGACGGCCTGCTGGTCGAAATGCACCCGAATCCGTGCGAGGCCTGGTGCGATGCAGATCAGGCGCTCGATCCCCAGGAATTTCGTTCCCTGATGGGATCGCTCAAGGGAATAGCAGAAGTCATCGGACGAAGCCTGTAGCAGGGTGAATCTCCGCATGAGCGCCGTATGGGCGCCATACAGCGATTCTGTTGTTATCAACCGCGGAAAATATCCGGTATGGCAAGCGTCGCGATCAACAAACTGGTGATTATCGGCGTCGGCCTGATTGGCGGATCATTTGGCCTGGCGCTGCGCAAGGCGAACATGGCCAGGCACATCACCGGCGTGGGACGCAGCCGCGAAAACATGCAGCGAGCCTTGGAGCTGACGGCAATCGATGAAATCGCCGTCGATATTCCATCAGCGTTGAAAAACGCCGAGATGGTATTCCTCTCGATTCCGGTAGGACAGACTGGCGAGATCATGCGGCAAATGACCCCACACCTCGAACCGGACACAATCGTGACCGATGCAGGCAGCACCAAGCAGGATGTAATCGCCGCGGCGCGAACCCATTTGACTGAACATCTGAAAAACTTCGTTCCGGGGCATCCTGTTGCAGGGGCGGAGCTGAGCGGAGCCGGAGCGGCTGATCCCGGTTTGTTCCGCGACAAGAACGTGATACTGACCCCGCTGGATGAAACCAGCGCGAACGCACTGAAGCGGGTAACGGAATTATG
>DASVYI010000002.1:0-2377 GCA_036392275.1 Nitrosospira sp.
TGGCCAGCGCTTTTGCGCACGCCGGATACTCGGTGACCAGCTTGTGGCCGTTAAAATGGAAATCACCGATCAGCGGCACGTCGCAGCCCATATCATCGAGGCGCGCGCGAATTCCCGGTACCGCCTTGGCCGCTTCGGCGGTATTGACCGTAATGCGCACCAGTTCCGATCCTGCGCGCGCCAGTTTCGCCACTTGCACCGCGGTGGCGACTTCGTTTTCGGTGTCCGTATTGGTCATTGATTGCACCACCACGGGCGCTCCGCCGCCGATGGTGATCTTGCCTACTCGCACGCCGACACTATTTCGGCGCGGCGGAAAACCATTCTGTAACGTAGTCATAATAAGTGAGAAGTACCGTAAAGGTGAAGATGGAAGGGTTATTCAGAAGCTATTCGAGAGAAAGACGCGCCGTTCCGCCATATGCATTGGTATAGGGCGCAAGGTCGACCGGCTTGTTATTGTAGACCAGCCTTACCTCAGCCGCGTTGCCGATCTTGAGGGAGAATGGCGGCTTGCCGTGCAACACTTGCTGGGTGCCGCGGGGATTGATCCGCGAAAGCAGTATCTTGCCCCTGCCATCCTTGATTTCTACCCACGACTCGCCCTCGAACGACAAGCGCATGACATTCTCCCCGTCATCCATGGCTTCCGGGGCAGCGGCTGCGTTTGACGGTTCAGTGCCCACCGGTTTTAGCGGAAGGGCATTCGCCGGTTTAGCAGCGGTCGCAGGCGGCTGGATTTGCGGTGCCGAAGGCTGGGCAGCGGGTCTTTTTTCGATTGCCGGGGCTTCGGCCGCTTTTGCCAAAGGCACGTCCGCTTTTGCGGGCGGCACATCCGCTTTAGCCCCGGGCGGGACATCCGCTTTCGCCGCCTCCGGAACATCGGCCTCGACCACATTGTTCATGGCGATTGCCGGAGGCAATTGAAGTTGTGGCGCCGCCATGCCGGCTGGCTCAGTCTGGGTTCCGGTTTCAACCCTCGCGTCCCTCGCGTCCGTCTGCCGCCGTTCCAGGTTGAGGTCGTTGCCACGGTATATTTCATAAACCAGCAGTGACAAGACAAGGAAAGCCACCCCGCCAATGATCCGGCTGAGCTTTCCCTGATTCCGGCCGGAAGGAAAAGGAATTCCTTCAATCGGATACGAAATGGTTGGTGTTGTTTGCGGTGGCGGAAGCGATTCCTGTACGCGCTGCAGCAAAGGCGCCGCATCCATCTTCAGCAGTTTGGCATAATTGCGCACGAACCCGCGTAAAAACGTGATGCTTGAAAGCTTGCCGTAATCATCCTCCTCCAGCGCGGTAACCTGCCGCACCGATAGCCGCAATTGCCGCGCCACGTCCTGGATACTCAAGCCGCGTTCCATACGTGCGGCGCGCAGCAACTGTCCCGGGCTTGCCTCTGCAGGGACTGCTTCTGCGCCCGCTGAATGAGCTGAATGAATGACGCCGTCGTGATCAGAAGAATCCATGACTTGAACCCAGATAATCCACTAGGCGGCTCTCCGAGCCTACGCGAGTGCTGGCGGTCAGTTTGCGGCCATTTTCACCGCTTGCTCGGCGTCCATAGGCCAAGCTATGGACTTCTCCCAACCGGCAAAACTGTCTCGCAACCTGCCTCGCCATCATCTCGCGTCCTAATGGATTATCTGGGTTGAATCCGTTATCGCATGGCACGAGTGTTGCTCGCCAGGGGCCGGAAACCGGTCGGAATTTCTTAAAACGCAGGAAACGGCCAACAATGCAGGGATGAAGTTTATCCGAATCCGCCTCATCTTGCCGCACCCATCAATGCGCGGCTTGTCCGCCGAGTCTTATCGAGCACTTTGCCGGCAAGCTGACCGCAGGCGGCATCGATATCGTCGCCGCGAGTCCTGCGCACCGTTGTGACCAGTCCTGCCTGCATCAGAACATCCCGAAAACGCGATACCGTATCGTTCGATGAGCGTTTGTAGCCGGAATCTGGAAATGGATTGAACGGAATCAGATTGAACTTGCACGATATATCCGCTGTCAGCCTCACCAGTTCGCGGGCATGTGCGACACTGTCATTGACGCCATCCAGCATGACGTATTCAAAAGTGATGAAATCCCTCGGAGCCGCTTGCAGATAACGATCACATGCCGCCAGGAGTTCCTTGATCGGATATTTCCGGTTGATCGGAACCAGCTCGTTGCGCAGGGTATCGTTGGGCGCATGCAACGATACCGCCAGTGCCACGGGGCAGCGTTCGCGCAGCCGATCCATCGCCGGCACCAGACCGGACGTACTCACCGTCACCCGCCGCCGCGAGAGCCCGTAGGCGTTGTCATCGAGCATCAGATCGAGCGCCGCCACGACATTTTCAAAATTGGCCAGCGGCTCACCCATGCCCATCAT
>DASVYI010000003.1:0-2136 GCA_036392275.1 Nitrosospira sp.
CATAATTAATCCGTGGATAATTTTCATCCGTATTATCCTAATGTCCTGCTTTGTTCGATAAAGGAGCAATTCGGATGAAAAACTTGCTGTTGAGATTCCTTTCGCTTGGTTTGGTGGCTGCGCTTGGTTTTACCGCTACCCCCGTCTTCGCCAGCCGCAGCCGGTTCGTCCCCCGGTTCAATACCATCAGCGAAGTGGCCCTCACTGTACCCGCAAACGGCGATGTGAACCCGTACGGCGTCGCCATCGTCCAGAAAACCACCGGAAAGCTGGTCAAGGGAGATATCCTGGTCAGCAATTTTAATAACAAAGACAACCTGCAGGGGACCGGCACCACGATTGTTGAGATTTCCCCTGGCGGCCACGTCAGCCTGTTCGCCCAACTCGACGCCGCGAAGCTGCCCGGTCCCTGCCCCGGCGGCGTGGGGTTGACCACTGCCCTGGTGGTGCTGCGCGAAGGCTGGGTGATCGTCGGCAGCCTGCCCACCACGGATGGGATGGCCGCGACGGCCAAAGCCGGCTGCCTGATTGTGCTCAATCCCTCCGGCACGCCCGTTGAAACGATCTCCGGGCAGCTGGTAGATGGCCCCTGGGATATGACCGCCTTCGAGCGCGATGACCGGGCAGTGCTGTTCGTCACCAATGTGTTGGATGGCACCGTCGCCGCCAGCCCAAATGTCGTGAAGAATGGCTTTATCGCGCGCATCACGCTGCGGCTGGATGACAACGATCCGCCCATGGTGATCGCGCGGGCAATGATTGCCTCTGGGTTCATGCAGCGCACCGACCCCAACGCGCTGGTGATCGGCCCCACGGGGCTTGGCCTGGGCAAAAATGGCACGCTCTACGTAGCCGATTCGCTGGATGACCGTGTCGCCGCGATCTCCAGGGCGCTCACCCGCAGGACGAGCGCCGGTATCGGGCGCACGATTTCGAAAGGCGGAGCGCTCAAAACTCCGCTTGGGCTGGCAATCGCGCCGGATGGCGACATATTGACCGTCAACGGCGGGGATGGCAACCTGGTAGAGCTCACGCCGAAGGGCAAGCAGGTCGACGTGAAAATGATAGATGTTACCGCCACAGGCGCGGGCACGCTGTTTGGCCTGGCCGTCACAGACAACAAAGGGATCTACTTCGTCAACGACGGCAACAACAAGCTGTACCTGCTGCACTGATGCCGTAGGCTGAAACCTCACCCCACGCGACAAAGTCATTGCAAACAACTCCATAGCGCGGGGCACAGTTCATGGGGGAGGAAACTGTGCCGACAGGGAGATTCTTCGTAGGGCGGGTATCCTTACCCGCCGCATCTGTGATGATTTATCAAATCCGGCGGCTATGGAAAGCCGCCCTACGAGAGGCTTTCCAGCACTCAGTTTCTAAGGAAGGAGGTCGCCAGCCCGGCTGAAGCAATCTCTCATGTCTCGAAGGGGTAGATCGCGCGCGATAACAATTTTTGAGCAACACAGCGATTCATCGCCGGGCTGCGGGGCCGCGCCGGATCAATCCGGCTTTTATATCCCCTTTCATGGACTTTATTAAGCCTTCATTGATTTTGTTTTTCCTAAAAATTAAAACGAACTAGTTCTAATAATAGATCGAAATTGGGCCTTTCAAACAAAATTCAGTGGCATACAATAATATTGGCTATGTTTAGCCACTCCTATTGATAGTTTTTCGCTCTATTAAATAAATCGTTGCCATCCAGGGGAATGTATCTTCCTGTGCTTGCGGCGCATTAAGCTAATGCGCCGCAGCGTAGAAGGTCTTTCTCCGCAACCGCCCGGACTTACCCTCACACATCACTGGCTCACACGAAGTTCCTGGCCGGATTCTATTCTTTTTCAGGGAGGCGCGCTCGAAGAATGTCCTGTCCGAACCGCTGCTGAGAATTATTTATTCATTCATCCACATTGAGGGAGGGATCGATGACCACAAGAAGACAATTTTTTAAGCTCGGAATCGCGGCTGGCGCAGCCGTGGCTTTACCCTGGGAATTTCTTTCCAACGCAACGTCGGCGTTTGCCTTTTCGCAAAGCGATAACCTGACCAAGTTCATTCAGCCGCTGCGCGGCGTTGGCGGCAGCGGCATCCCGGTTGCCCAACCCGACTCGCCAACGAAAGGTTGGGTGCAGC
>DASVYI010000004.1:0-2023 GCA_036392275.1 Nitrosospira sp.
GTCCAGGTTCCCAATGGCGAAATCGCGCGTGTTGGAACCGAAAATATTCCGCCAGAACGCGATCGGCCCCTCCGCTGTCCAGGTAAGTGCAATCCGGCAACATTCGCAGGTATGGGCCTGAAATCTGCGGTTGGCACCAAAACTGGCGCCGTTATCGGAGGACCGCGCGGTGTAGATCGATACCCCGGAAAATGATTCCCCCTTCTCCTTCGCCGCGTCCCGGTCGCGGGCATCGAGCCAGGCAACCACGACCCTGCCCATGCCATCTATTGCCATCGAATCAAAACGGTGGCTGGTGATGCGGCCGTCGTCATTCAGCGTGATGGGCTGGGAAAAGGTTTGGCCCGAGTCGGTCGATCGCGCAAAGCGCACATTTCCCGAATACTTTTGCGGCAGGGACTGTACCCAGGTCAGGAGCACCGTACCATCGCGCGCAACGGCAATCTTGGGGCGATTTTCTCCATCCGCGACGATATTTTCGGGTTCAGGAGTGGCCGGAACGGGGTTGGAAAAATTCCTGCCGCCATCGTCTGACCAGGAAACCAGCAGCCTCTGGTTCTCTACCTTCGCCAGCCACAATCTCCCACCTTCATCCAGTGCCGCACCGATCGCCAATGTCGTCTTTGGGGGGCGGGGTGTTGATCGAGCATCTTCTTTCCCGACTGAATCACCATGCCCCGCAAACGCAATTGCCGAAACCACCGTCCAAAAAATAGCTGCAATGTAGAGAATCCCGCGCATTTAAAGCCTTTTCATTGTAATCACAGGGGGAGAGTAATAGATTTTCCCGGGCATGAGAATGCGGCAAATTGTCGCACCCGGCTATATTCACTTATAAGTTATTGATATGAATTAACTTTAATGAGTCAGCGAAAAATCACTTGCCGCCTCGCTTCCTGTTTGTAACGCTGCCATGCCACTTCTTTCCTGAGCACACGGTCAATGGCACGCAGAACACCGGCTATATTGGCAGGCTTCCTGTCGTGCTTGACCCATCCGGTCAGCGTGACGTCCGGATGCAACTTTCCGCTCTGATAAAGAGACCATATCTCCCGGCCATAGTCTAGTGTCAGCAAGTCGGGAGCAAAGCGGCCGAAATAAGCCGCGAGGTTATCCATGTCCCGCAAGAGCATGCTTTGAGCGTTGCTGTTGCGCGCAGCGTCGATGGCCTGCGGCAGATCGATGATGACAAGGCCGAAGCTGCCGGCCAGCACGTTATATTCGGATAAGTCACCGTGGACGACCCCGGCGCACAGCATGCGGATAACCTGACTGGCCAGCAGGGAGTAATAATTGCGGGACTGTTCCGCTGTAAGTGTCAAATCACTGAGCCGGGGTGCGACATTCCCGTCATCCCCGGTTATCAATTCCATCAGCAGCACGCCCTCAAATAAGTTGTAAGGCTGAGGAACGGGCACGCCTGCGGCGGTAAGGCGATATAGAGTATCCACTTCAACGCTCTGCCACGCAGCATGCCGCAGTTTGCGTCCGTATCGGGTGCCCTTGTCGATGGCACGAGTGCGGCGGCTGTTTTTTTCCCTGCGGCCTTCCGTATAGTCGGCACTGTGATGAAAACTGCGGTTGTCGACCTCTTTATAAACTTTGGCACAGCGAACGTTTTCGCCGCAACGGACGGCATAGACCATCGCCTCCTTGCCGGTCATGAGCTGGCAGATAACCTCGTCGACCAGCCCTTCCTCGATCAGCGGTTGAATCCTTTCCGGTGTTTTCATGGGCGTTCCTCGTCCTGTTCCCGTTTCTAATGGTTGAACCCGATTGTAGAGAGGGAAAACCGGCTTGAGAATGTGACAAATTGCCGCAGACATCGATACCCCAAGCTCATCCTGATCTGGCGTATGACCAAGCGCTGGCGCCAAGCTGGCTTGAGACAAGGAAGTAAAAGGAAGTAGCAACAAAGCTGAGTTGGTCGCTGTCACAAACTACGCCAGCCGCGACGCGGTGACATTACGATTGCTTCTTATATATCTGTTCCACTCATCTGGATCGGGAGCAGCAAAAAAGA
>DASVYI010000005.1:0-1830 GCA_036392275.1 Nitrosospira sp.
GGGACAAGGAAGGGCTTCTTTCGGCGCAGGGTTTCCGCGTGTCCGGCGGTCAGGAGCTGGGGCAGCAGGTAGCCGATGCTAAAAATCGCGGGGATAATGCCGATGGCAACTTTTGATGTGGTAAGCTTGCTGACCAGCAGCGGCAGGATCGTGGCCTGCGAGACCATGTTCATAGCAAGGGAATAGAATGAGATATCCAGCGCATTAACGGTAAAGTTCCAGCGGAAGTTGCGTTCGGCTTGCTGCTGGGTGGCGGTGTTGGCACTCTCGGACATCGGTAACCTTTCAGGGACGCAGGACGATTTGTAAATTACCCGGACATCGTATAGATGACATGATAACAGAAGAAAGTGCGCTGGTCAAACGCTTGGGCAAAAAGCATCGATTGGTTGATATCAATAGGGGGTTGACTCTTATCTATTCTATCGTTATAATATTATAAAATGAGGATAGAGATGAAAGAGCTTACTAACGCAGAACTTGCCATTCTTAGCTTGCTCGCGGAAGCGCCGAAACATGGCTACCAGATGGAGCAAGATATCGCCAACCGCGGGATGCGCGCCTGGACAGAGATTGCGTTCTCGTCAATCTATTCCGCGCTGAACCGCCTGGAGGTTGCCGGGTGGCTGGAAAGTACAGTCTCAGGAGGAGAAAAAAACGAGAAGCCTAGCATTGGCGGTCGGGGGCCTGCACGCCGCGTATACCAGTTAACCGGCCAGGGTTGGGAGGCGCTGCGGGCGGCAGTTTATGAGCGGCTGGCGCATCCACGACCGCATACGGGCGATTTTGACCTCGCGTTAGCCTGCCTGCCCGTGATCCCTGAGAAGAATATCCGCGAAGCGCTTGAGATTCATCGCGCTAATCTGGAGGAGACGATCCGCACCGTGCGGTCGAAGTGGCAGGCGGACCGTAAGGCAGCAGAGGGGACTGGTCAGGCGCTGCCGGCACACGTGGATGCGTTGTTCGATCACGCGCTGTCGATCCTCCAGCAGGATCTGAAATGGGTGACGAATTATCTTCAAGAATTGAACCAGGAGGGAACCGATGACGAAAATTGAATGGAAAAAAGATTTCAAGCCGCTATATTTTCCACCAGCACAGCCGGTGATGGTAACGGTGCCACCGCTACAGTACCTGATGATCGACGGCCACGGCGACCCGAATAACAACCCGGTCTACCAGGAGGCGATTGAGGCGCTTTTTTCACTTTCCTATACGCTGAAATTCGCGATCAAAAAGGCCGAAGGCGTGGAGTATACCGTCTTCCCGGCAGAGGGCCTGTGGTGGGAAGAGAATATGGCTGCCTTTAGCCAGGAGCACAAGGAGCGCTGGGATTGGACGATGATGGTCGCTCAGCCGAAAGTCGTCACCAGAGAGTGGGTCGAACAGGCGCGAGCCGAGGTTGCCAGAAAGAAGAGCAACCCGGCACTGGCGCGCGTGCGCCTTGAGGTGTACGATGAAGGACCTTGCGCGCAGCTGATGCACACCGGGCCGTTCTCCGCGGAAGGTCCGAATATCGCTCGCTTGCATGCGTTTATTGCCGCCCAAGGGTTTGAGCGCGCTGGAAAGCACCATGAGATCTATCTATCGGATATGCGGCGCACCGCGCCGGAGAAACTAAAGACCGTCATCCGCCAGCCGATGAAAAAGATCTAGCCGTTATTTCGAGCCAGACTCCGCAGACTGGTTGATCCTGGCTTTGAACATGCGGAGCAAGTCCAATACCTGGCCGGTCCTTTCGGCGTTGATCTGGTGACCCACGCCTGGGAAATACACCAGATCCAGGCTGCGGGCATTTTCGATGAACATATCCAGGTCTTGTTCTTCCAG
>DASVYI010000006.1:0-3738 GCA_036392275.1 Nitrosospira sp.
AGTACCATGTGCTGGTCAATCCCAACCGGTTGCGCCACTACGACCTCACCCTGGCGCAGGTTGATCGCGCCATCGCGAGCAACAATGCGAACGCCAGCGGCAATATCCTGACGATGCACGCGGAGCAGTACCTGATCCGTGGCGTGGGCCTGATCCGCACGCTGGAAGATATCAGCAATATCGTCCTCAAAGAGGTGGAAGGCGTGCCGGTATTCGTACGGGACGTGGCCGAGGTAAAGTTCGGCACCGAGGTGCGTCAGGGTGCCAGCATCAAGGGCGGGTATACCGAATCGGTCACGGGCATCGTGATGATGCTGCGTGGCGGCAATGCCAAGGAGATCGTCGGGCGGGTCAAGGAAAAAGTTGCCGAGATCAACGAACGCAAGCTGTTGCCGGGCGGGCTTCAGATCGTGCCTTTTTATGACCGTACCGTTATGGTTGATGCCGCGCTGGAGTCGGTATACCGAGTATTGATCGAGGCCCTGGTCTTCGTAATTCTGGTAATGGTTGTCTTGCTGGGTAACTTGCGCGTGAGCCTGGTCGTGTGTGCGACGCTTGTCATTACGCCGCTGGTCACTTTTATGATAATGAACTATTTTGGCATTCCGGCCAATCTGATGTCGCTGGGCGGTCTGACCATAGCCATAGGGCTGATGGTGGACCCTACCGTGGTGGTGGTGGAAAATATCTTCCTGCGCCTGAGCCATGCCCACGGTACGGGCGAGTCAAAGATCGAGACCATAGCGAAGGCGGCAGCCGAGGTGGGTTCTCCGGTGATTTATGGTATTGTCATTATCGTCCTGGTCTTCCTGCCGCTGATGACGCTGCATGGCATGGAAGGCAAGATGTTCAGCCCGCTTGCTGTCACCATCTCTATCGCACTTCTGGTGGCGCTGGTTGTTTCGGTACTGTTGTCGCCGGTGCTGTGCGACTACGGTCTGAAGGGTGGGAGCGAGGAGGATACCAAAATCGTGGTCTTCCTCAAGTCTCTTTACCTGCGCTTGCTTTATTTGGCATTGAGGAATCCGAAGGGTACTGCGCTGGTGTCGATAGGCTCTCTTTTGCTGGCAGTCGGGTTGTTTCCATTGCTTGGAAAGTCCTTCATTCCGATTATGAGGGAGGGCGCGATAACGCCCGTGATCATCCGTGTGCCCTCGATTTCGCTGGACGAATCGATCAAGCTGGAAACGGAAGCAATGAAAATGATCGCAGAGGTGCCGGGGGTGGAGAGTGTGGTATCCAAGCTCGGCCGTGGCGAAGCGCCCGCCGATCCCGCGTCGCAGAACGAATCGGATCCCATTGTGAACCTGGATCCGGAATCCGGCCGCACCCAGGAAGAGATCGAGGAGGATATACGCAAACGTCTCGCGATCTTGCCCGGTGTTCAGATTGTGTTGTCGCAGCCCATTGCACAGCGCGTGGACGAGATGGTGACCGGTGTGCGTTCACAGGTTGCGATAAAGATTTTTGGCGATGACCTGGAGGAGTTGCGCAAGCTATCGGAGCAGGTGGCACGCATCGTAAAGTCGGTCCGCGGTGCAAGGGACCTCCGCATCGAACGGCTGTCGGGCCAGCATTCGCTGACCGTCGATATCGATCGCCGCGCCATAGCGCGTCACGGCCTCAATGTTGCAGATGTGAACGAGCTGATCGAAACCGCGATTGGAGGCAAGGCAGTCACCCAGGTGTTCGAGGGCGAGCGGCGCTTCGTGCTTCTCCTGCGCTTTCCCGAGCAGTTCCGTCACGACGTCGAGGCTATCCGCGATCTTCTGCTGCGTCCGCCCGGTGGCGCTGGGCCGGAGGGCACTCTGGCCCGTGGGGGCATGCTGGTGCCTCTAAGTGCCGTGGCGGATATCAAAGTCATCGATGGGCCGGCACAAGTTTCGCGCGAATTTGCCAAACGCCGCGTTGTGGTGGGCGCCAATGTGCATAATCGGGACTTGGGCGGATTCGTTGCTGAAATACAGGAACGCCTGGCGAAGGAAGTCAAGTTGCCCACCGGATACTATTTTGTGTGGGGGGGGCAGTTTGAGAACATGGAACGCGCCATGGCGACGCTTGGAGTGATTGTACCGATTACTTTCGCGGCAATCTTCTTCCTGCTGTTCATGTTGTTCGGTTCGGTCAAGCTCGCCACGCTCATCTTTCTGGCCTTGCCGTTCGCGTCCGTCGGCGGTGTTATCGGCCTATTCATCACCGGCGAGTATTTATCAGTACCCGCGACCGTGGGTTTCATCGCAGTATGGGGTATTGCAATATTAAACGGTGTGGTATTGATTTCTTTTATCAAGGATCTACGAGAGCAGGGGCTGAGCGTGGAGGAAGCGGTAAGGCACAGTTGTGAGGCGCGCTTTCGCCCGGTGCTGATAACCGCCGCGGCTACTATCCTGGGCCTGGCGCCGTTCCTGATTGCTACCGGCCTCGGCTCCGAGGTGCAGAAGCCGTTGGCCATCGTGGTGATCTGTGGGCTGATTACCGCGACTGTAATGACGAAAGTGGTGGTGCCCATGCTGTACCGCTATTTCGACCCAATGCCTGATGTGCCTCACAATGGTCCTACCAAGACAACTGGTGTTTCCGCCCCGCGACTGGATACGCAGGGTACGATCTAGGAGGAATCCCAGCTCCCCAGGACGTGCTCAGGAATAAGGGTTTTCCGCGCCTGCGATCTCAAGTATGATAATTAAAAATTATTAGAGAATAATAACTTATGCCTTTATCCTCATCGACTGCAAAAGATAAAGCCAGAATTCTGGCCGAAGCGCTGCCCTATATCCGGCGTTTTCACGGTAAAACCATTGTCATCAAATATGGCGGCAATGCCATGATCGAGGAAAACCTCAAACAGGGTTTTGCCCGTGACGTGGTATTGCTGAAACTGGTGGGAATGAATCCGGTGATCGTTCATGGCGGAGGTCCCCAGATCGACGACATGCTGAAGCGGATCGGCAAGCATGGTGAGTTCATCCAGGGAATGCGCGTGACCGATGCGGAAACCATGAATGTGGTGGAAATGGTGTTGGGAGGCATGGTCAACAAGGAAATCGTCAACCTCATCAATCAGCAGGGCGGCTTGGCAGTAGGTCTGACGGGCAAGGACGGCAGTTTTATCTGCGCGAAAAAGATGCTCGTGCAAAATAGGGAAAAAGCCTCTGAGCAGATCGATATCGGTCAGGTCGGAGAAATCGAAAGTATCGATCCGGCTTTGATCGAGCTGCTGGAAACACACGATTTCATCCCGGTGATAGCACCCATAGGGGTGGGTAAAAATGGTGAGTCCTACAATATCAATGCCGATCTGGTGGCCGGTGAACTGGCCAGGGTACTGTGCGCGGAAAAACTGATCCTGCTCACGAACACTCCCGGCGTGCTCGACAGGAGTGGTAATTTGCTGACCGGATTGACGGCGCAGAAAGTGGATGAATTGATTGCCGATGGCACCATCTCGGGTGGCATGATACCCAAAATCGGTTCGGCGCTGGATGCGGTGAAACGAGGGGTCAAATCCTGCCACATCATCGATGGGCGCGTGGAGCACGGATTGCTCCTGGAGGTGCTGACGGATGAGGGTGTGGGAACTCTGATCAAGGCGAACTGAAGCATATGATGGTAAGCGGAACGCATATTGGATAATATGAAGGGCGCCTGTACGGAGAGGATGCTCGTGCGGCGTAATGCGTTTCGCTTATTGCACCCTACTGTTTATTGTTGACCGCGAGCACAATTGGAAAGATCTGG
>DASVYI010000007.1:0-3981 GCA_036392275.1 Nitrosospira sp.
TACAATGCCGCCGCGCACGGAAACGACCGAGCCGGGTTCAGGGGAAACAGCCAAGTGTTCAGGCTCCGGCTAAATCCATCGAGAAAACAGCCGTGCGGCAAACTCTTTTATTCGTGGCCCAATCGGCCGCTTACGCCACTCGTCGAGCGTCACGAGTCTGGAGGCCTCCATGTCCTTCTCGAACATGGTTTTCATCTGCGAGCCGAAGTCGCGCCCGAGGATTACCGCATTGATTTCCTGGTTGAGCTTCATGCTGAGCCAGTCGAGGTTGGTTGAACCTACCGTGGACCAGACGCCGTCGACCACCGCGGTCTTGGCATGCAGCAATGCATCCAGGCGCTCGTAAATTTTGACCCCGGCGCTCAATAATTCATCATAGTATGAGCGCGAGGCATAATAAACCAGCTTTGAATCGGTCTTGCTTGGCAATAGCAATCGCACGTCGACGTTACGCCGGGCGGCGCCTTCCAACGCAGCCAGCAACTGCGGGTCGGGCACAAAATATGCGTTGGTGATATATGCGTAGGTCTCCGCGCTGTTGATGGCCGAAATGAGTGTCACATAAATCGGACTATAATCATTGCCGGGTGTCGAGCTGATGGCGCGCACCACTTCATCGCCTTGGTTGCTTATCGGCGGAAAAAACCTGTCGCGGTCAAGTGGTTCGCCTTTCTGTTTTTTCCAGGTGGCGAGGAAAAATTCCTGGAATTCACTGACTGCCGGGCCTTCAACACGTATATGGGTATCACGCCACGGCTGAGCATCTTTCCTGCCGGGTTTCGAGCTTGAGAATGACCCGCTGGAATAGACGCTGCTGATGTTGATGCCCCCTGCGAAGGCGATCCGGCCATCGACCACGAGCAACTTGCGATGGTCACGATCCGCTTCCCATCCCTTCCGAAGCATGAACGGATTGACGGGATTGAATTCCAGCACATGGGCGCCACTGTCCACCAACGGCTTGAAGAAATCACTGGGTGTATCGTGCGATCCGATGCTGTCGTAAATCAGATTTACCTGCACTCCACTTTTTTGCTTGTTCGTCAGCGCATCAGCGAACCGGCAGCCCACCTCATCGTCCTCGATACTGTAGGTCTCCATATTGATGGTATCTTTTGCTCCTTCTATCGCCGCAAACATGGATTGGTAAGTCGAGGGTCCGTCGATCAGCAACGTTACCTTGTTGCCGGCCGTCAGGGGATTTCCCACGATACCCTCTTCCAGAGCCAGGTGTCTCGCAAAAATACTGGTTTCAGGACCGGATTTCTTGAGCTTCGCCAGAATCTCCCTCGTTTGCTGAACAGAGAGAGGACCGCGCGCGCCGTCGATACGCACGGAGGCAAGATCCCCGGCCGGATGCCCATACGTCGTCTGATAGCCCGATGGCAACGCGCTGCAACCGATCATGAGAAGCACGCACAGGGATATCGCGCATTTCAAAATAATCATGAGCTCAGCTCCTCGCTTCGGTTTAACAGCGTTGATAGGTGTGTCCGCGGCGTCTGCGGGGAATGCCGCGCCGATATCGATTGCAGATAAAAGGGATGAGCTGGATGAATGGGGAAATGAAAAAGAGAGCGATGCAGGACCACGATTTGAAGCAGGCAGCACACAGCCAGAACTGCATCGAAATGTACTGAATGAATCGAATGCCTGAATCACCCCCCTTTTTATGCCATCCGTTTTCATGGATGGCAGAGTCTTCAGCATATTGTATCGAATCAGGCTCGTTATACCCACAATGCAGAATGAGTATCAATGCTTCTGATATCTGCCGATCAGCTCGGAACTCGCAATGATATGGCCTTGCATCGCCTTTTCGAGCGCCGCCTTGGTAGGCTGCTTCAGATCGGGCAATACCGTGTCCAGCGCATAGAGCTTATGAAAATACCGGTGATTTCCAATCGGGGGACATGGTCCGCCATAACCGGTATGTCGCCAGTCGTTGAGTCCTTCGCGGGTTCCGGGGGGCAGCTCTGCCGCCGCAACGCCCTCCGGCAAACCGGCGGCGCCGGGGGGTATGTTGTACAACACCCAGTGAACCCAGGTTCTTTTTGGTGCGGCGGGATCGGGTGCATCCGGGTCATCCACAATCAGGACCAGGCTCTTGGTCCCTTCGGGCACCTCCGTCCAGAAAAGCTCCGGCGAAATATCGTGACCGTCGCAAGTATGGCGCGCGGGTATCGCCCCATGATTGGGAAATGATGACGAAGCGATGCTCATGGGCATGACGGTTTCCTCCTTTTTTTCCTTTTCAGCTTTTTTGCCCTCGAGGCTCACGAGCAAACCGGCCTCCGCCTCGATCCGTTGCACCGGCAGGCAACTGAGTACAACCCCCAGCAGAACTGCGACTTTCCCCCAACGGACGCCGTTCGATGCCTGCGGCAAGGTTGACATGGCGTTTACCGGTTACGACACGGGTACGGTGCGGCCTTTTTCCACGTCTGATTTTGGCAAACGTATGGTCAGGACGCCGTTCGTATAGGTAGCTTCCGCCTTGTCCGAGTCTACATTCCGGGGCAGCGGTATGGCGCGTTCGAAGGCCCCATAAGCACGTTCCATCATGTGATAGGTGCTGTCGTGCGTTGCGCGCTCGAAGCGCTTTTCGCCCCTCAAATAAAGCATATTTCCATCTATCGTGATTTGGCAGTCCTTTTTCTCCATGCCGGGCACTTCAACCCGCACCACGATGTCCTTATCCGTTTCCTCCATTTCTCCCGCCAGCAAACCCCAGTTTCGAAAGGCAGGAAATGTGCCGGCTGCCCCGCGTGTTTCACCCTCCCCGTCCCCACCCTCCTCGTCCCTGTTGCGGGCAAAGTGGGTAAGCGCATCGCTGCTATGATGTACCAGTTCGCGCCAGCCTTCAGAAATGTTTTCCCAAGTGCGGCTCAGGCTTTGACCGATATGTTTTCCTGCCTGTTTCAAAGAATCCAGCATGATCATCCCTGTATTGGTGAAGACGTTTGTCATCTAAAATGTAAAGTCCGACTATCGGCGCTGCCTCGTTTCTTTCCGGCGCTGGTACCTTATCAGCCGGGCGATGGCAAGCAACTCTTCCGACAGGAGTTCCAGCAAATCGTCGAGCGCGACAATGCCAAGCAGCGCGCCGCCCTTGTCCACAACCGGGAGCCGTCTGACGGTCTTGCTGCGCATATATTGAATTGCTTCAAATATGCCTGTGCTTTCTTCCACTGTCACCAGCTCCTGTTCCATGATATCGCCCACCGTAAGGACTGCGGAGTTGAGCTCTGTCGCCATGATTTCCACGACGATGTCGCGGTCGGTGACAACTCCGACCGGAACCCGTACACCACCTCGTTCCTCTACGACCACTACATCGCCCACATGATGTTGCCGCATGAGCTTGGCCGCTTCCAGGACGGTATCGTTGCGCTTCACAATCACCACGTCGCGGCTGCAAATTTCTCCGATAGGCATAATACGCTCCACTACTTCGTTGATCGGCCAGACACTGCGTCATGAACCTGCAATGCAGCAATCCGTGTTGATGACCGGCATCGGCGGAACGCTGGCCTCGGTCCTTCGTCCCGCCGGAATATGCGCGGATATGCCTGGCTTAGCGCATCCAATGCACCCGCAGCAGGTACTCTTCCGGGTTAAAGTGAAATTCCAGATCCCCCTGATACGCATGATGTATCGCCTCGCCTATGCCACGCGCAAGATGGATATCGGTTGTTGTAATCAGCGTCTCGCCATCTTTTTCTTCGACCGCCATGATGCGCTTGAGCGGGTGCTCCGCGCGCTCGCGCTTCTCTACATTTTGCGCCAAGTGCAGTACTTCCTCGCGATGAGTGAGAAAAAATTCCCCCTGTAAAATTAGAAAGCCGGCTGGATACTGGTCGTGTATGCGATGACAGGCAGGACAGGTTTCCTCATGTGCGCTGGCTGGAGCTTGACCCCATTTCCAGCGTCCTTCGTGAAATATGGCGCCGCATTGCGGACAGATGCTCGGTTCATGAA
>DASVYI010000008.1:0-8764 GCA_036392275.1 Nitrosospira sp.
CATCTATGTCTCACTTCTGACGAGATAATAAACATTATTGATCATACCGCGCACCGCGGGCGTATCGTCCAGCTCCACGCTACTATTAAGCCTGCGCAATCCCAATCCGCGTATGGTTGCCCGATGCGACCGTTTGGTGCCGATCAGGCTCTTGATCAAAGTGACCCTGATTTTCTTTCCATTGCTGGTCATTTTACCGACCCCGTTATTTCTTCTATGCTTTTTCCTCTTTTTGCCGCAATCTCCGCCGGCGTATTCATTGATTGCAAACCTTGCAGCGTAGCCCGCACGACATTATAAGGATTGGTTGAGCCAATGCATTTGGCAAGAATATTATGTACGCCCATCACTTCAAAAATGGCGCGCATGGGTCCTCCCGCAATGATACCGGTTCCTTCGGAGGCAGGCTGCATGTATACCGTAGCCGCGCCATGCCTGCCGATGACGGGATGTTGCAGCGTACCATTCTTCAGGCTTACCTTGATCATTTTCCGGCGTGCCTCGTCCATCGCTTTCTGAACCGCGACCGGCACTTCCCGGGACTTGCCCTTGCCCATCCCGACACCGCCGTCTCCGTTTCCCACGACGGTCAAGGCCGCAAAACCAAGGATGCGCCCGCCTTTGACGACTTTCGTAACCCGGTTGATCGCAACCATTTTCTCCTTGAGACCGTCACCCCGGTCGTCGCCTTGGGGTATCTTTCCTTGCATCCGTCCCTGCATCTTAGCCATTGTCTTGTCTCACTTAGAATTTAAGGCCGTTCTCACGAGCAGCTTCGGCCAGCGCCTTGACGCGGCCATGATATTTAAATCCTGAACGGTCAAACGCAACGGTTTCGATACCCAGGCTCTTGGCCTTCTCGGCAACGCGCTTACCAACTTCCGCCGCTGCACTGACGGTCCCGCCGTTGGGTAATTGCTTGCGCATTTCCGGTTCGAGGGTAGACGCGCTGGTCAATACGTTTCCACCCGAGCCATCTATCAGTTGCGCATAGATATGACAATTGCTGCGGTGTACCGCCAAACGCACCATTTTCAACTCCGCAATCTTGGCGCGGGTTTGACGGGCACGGCGCAAACGGGATTTTGTCGGATTCTGCATGTCTACCCCATTATTTCTTCTTGGTTTCTTTCATGACGATTACTTCGTCGGTATAACGCACGCCCTTGCCTTTGTAAGGTTCCGGCTTGCGATAAGCTCTTACTTCCGCCGCCACCTGACCTACCTGCTGCTTGTCTATTCCCTTGATTACCACTTCCGTCTGGCTCGGCGTTTCAACCTTCACACCTTCGGGCATCTTGTGAGCGACCGGATGAGAAAAACCCAATGTCAAATTAAGAACGTCACCTGCCGCCTGGGCGCGGTAACCAACCCCTACCAGCGTCAGTTTTTTCTCGAAACCGGTGGTTACTCCTTTGACCATGTTGGCTAATAGCGCACGCGTCGTACCGGACATGGCGTTGGCCTGTTTTGAATTGTCTGTAGCTTTTACCACCAGCTTACCGCCTTCATGCTCGACAGATATGTCGGAAACGAGAGGGCGCCGCAACGTGCCCAGGGGTCCTTTAACCGACACCTCCGAAGTTGACAGCGTTACTTCCACATTTGCCGGAACTGGTATGGGATTCCTACCTACTCGAGACATTTTTATACCCTTACGCTACGATACATAACACTTCTCCACCCACCCCGCTTGCGCGCGCCTTCCGTTCAGTCATGACCCCTTTGGAGGTGGAAACGATCGCAACCCCAAGACCATTCATCACATTGGGAAGTTGATTGCTGGCTTTGTAAATGCGCAAACCGGGACGGCTGACACGCTCGATTTTCTCTATTACCGGCCGGCCGGCATAATATTTAAGGCTGATATCCAGCACTGGCTTGCCGTCAGCTTGACGAACCAGAAAATCCTCTACATATCCTTCATCTTTCAATACCTGCGCAATAGCCGCCTTGAGCTTGGATGAAGGCATTTCGACAGACATTTTTTCCGAAAGCTGTGCGTTGCGTATGCGCGTCAGCATATCAGCGATGGGGTCACTCATGCTCATCTAACGGTACCTCTGGAAATCTGATAATGGCCCATGCAGTTCTTAAACATTACTTTTTCCATCATTTTGGACGGTTTCATGACTATGATGTGGAAGTCGCACCGAACATATTCTCCGGCATTAATCGCGTTGGTGGCTCCATTTACCATCATCTCACCAGCTCGCCTTCATCATGCCCGGAATTTCTCCGCTCATGGCAATATCGCGAAGTTTGCTTCGGCCCAGACCGAATTTGCTGTACACACCGCGAGGACGGCCGGTCAACGAACAACGATTACGCAACCGCACCGGACTGGCGTTGCGCGGCAGCATCTGAAGCTTGATTCTGGCAGAATGCCGCTCGTCATCACTCAATCCGGCGTTGTTGATGGTAGCTAGTAGTTCAGCACGCCGCGCGGCGAATTTTTTCACGGTCTCGCGACGTTTCAGATCTCGATTGATTACGGCTATTTTGGCCATGCTGTGCTCAATTTTTGAATGGAAACTTGAATGCCGCCAACAATGCTTTTGCTTCGGCATCTGTTTTCGCGGTGGTGGTGATCGTAATGTTCATTCCCCGCAGCGCATCAATCTTGTCGTATTCGATTTCCGGAAAGATGATTTGCTCCTTTATGCCCATGTTATAGTTACCCCGTCCATCGAACGATCTGCCGGAAATACCACGGAAATCACGAATACGGGGGATTGCTACACTAACCAGGCGATCCAGAAATTCATACATGCGCGTACGCCGCAAAGTGACCATGCAGCCAACAGGATAACCATCGCGCACTTTAAAAGTCGCGATGGACTTCTTCGCCCTGGTTATCACCGGTTTCTGGCCCGCGATTTTTTGCATGTCGCCCACCGCGCTGTCCATGATCTTTTTGTCAGCGACCGCCTCGCCCACTCCCATATTGAGCGTAATCTTGCTGATACGCGGCACTTCCATTACCGACTTATAGCCGAATTGCTGCATCAACTGGTTCACTACCGTATCGCGATAATATTCTTGTAAACGAGCCATTATCTTTCCTTTACCTGTTTACCTGTCTCAGGCATCAAGCAGCTGGCCGCTCGATTTGAAATAACGTACTTTGCGTTTATCGTCCAGGATCCTGATACCTATCCGATCCGCTTTTTGAGTAGCCGGGTTGTAAATTGCCACATTTGATATCTGGACGGGTTTTTCCATGTCGACGATTCCGCCCGTCGTTCCCTTGCTCGGGTTGGGCCGCTCGTGTTTTTTGACTTTATTGGCTCCTTCGACGACTACCAGATCATCCACCACCTGCAGCACCGTGCCGCGCTTGCCCTTGTCCTTGCCCGCGATGATTACCACATCATCGCCTTTCCTGATTTTTCTCATATCGGCCTCTTATCGCATGCTCATAGAACTTCTGGCGCAAGCGAAACGATTTTCATGAAGCGTGCATTGCGCAATTCACGGGTCACCGGGCCAAAAATCCGTGTTCCGATGGGTTCCAGCTTGGCGTTCAGCAGCACCGCGGCATTGTCGTCGAACTTGATCAACGAGCCGTCGGCACGGCGTATGCCCTTGGCAGTACGCACCACCACCGCATTGTATACCTCGCCTTTCTTAACGCGGCCCCGGGGTGTCACGTCCTTGACACTCACCTTTATCACGTCACCGATGCCAGCATACCGCCGCTTTGAGCCGCCTAGCACCTTGATACACATGATGGAGCGCGCGCCCGTATTATCGGCGACTTGGAGAATTGATTGCATTTGAATCATTTTTACTCACTCTCTCCAACTTTTCCCGCTCCAAATCGACGCGTGGATAGTATTGGATCCCTGTTCGGGTAATGATGCCGCAGGAACTGACACAGCGGCACGGCTATATTAAAAGGATTTGAAAACCGGAAATTTGAAGAGGCCGAATTATACGGTCATCCCGCCAGAAAAACAAGATAATAACGAGAATTCCTGGCGACGTTCCCTCCTCAAGGGTCAGTTAATCAGCGAGGCCTTTTCCATCAATTTGATGACTCGCCAAGCCTTGGTTTTGGACAAGGGACGGCATTCTTCGATCGCTACCGTATCGCCCACGTGATACTCGTTACCCTCGTCATGAACATGATACTTTTTTGAGCGAACGATAATTTTGCCATAGAGCGGATGCTTGACTTTGCGCTCGACCAGAACAGTGATCGTTTTGTCCATTTTATCACTGACTACTTTTCCGCTAAGCGTGCGGTTCAAATTGGTTTCACTCATGAGGACTTCACTTTCTGGCTAAGTATGGTTTTTACGCGAGCGATATCCCGCCGCATGTTGCGTAATTGGTTTGTGTTGCTCAACTGCTGGGTCGCAAATTGCATGCGCAGACCAAACTGCGCCCGCAGGAGTTCCAATAGCTCCTGCTGCAGCTCGGCCGGATTCCTGTCCCTTAACTCCTTCGCTTTCATAGTTAACCACCTACCTGTCGTATAACAAATGTGGTCTGGATCGGCAGTTTGGCGGCAGCCAGGCGAAACGCCTGACGCGCCAGCACTTCATCGACGCCATCCATTTCATACAGCACTTTACCGGGCTGAATCTCCGCAACGAAATACTCCGGGCTTCCCTTGCCGTTACCCATCCGCACCTCGGCCGGCTTGTGGGAGATCGGTTTGTCAGGGAAAATACGAATCCAGATACGGCCGCCACGCTTGATATGCCGGGTCATTGCGCGCCGCGCTGCCTCAATCTGCCGTGCGGTCAACCTGCCTCGGCCAACTGCCTTGAGCCCATACTCGCCAAAACTCACTTTCGCACCGCGCGTTGCGACACCCTTGTTGCGGCCTTTTTGCTGTTTACGGTATTTCGTTCTAGCTGGTTGCTGCATCTTTCGCTCCTGGCTTCCGAATCGCAGACTTGACGGTTTCTTCTATCGCAGCGTCAGCCTTTCGGGTTACTTTCTTTTCGGTGACTCTCGCATCAGTCCTAGGCTCCGTCCGTCCCGCAGGTTTTCTGGCTGGACGCTTGCCGTCGAGTTCTCCTGCGGGAGCCTGTAGCTGCGCCGAAGGGGCGAGTGCTCCCGGTTGCTCGCTTCTGCCGATCACTTCACCCTTGAACACCCATACTTTAATCCCGATCACACCATAGGTGGTCTTGGCTTCGGATATACCGTAATCCAGATCGGCACGCAGGGTGTGAAGGGGAACACGTCCCTCACGATACCATTCGGTGCGGGCAATTTCGATGCCGTTCAGGCGCCCCGAACTCATGATTTTGATACCTTGCGCGCCCAGACGCATCGCATTCTGCATCGCACGTTTCATGGCGCGGCGGAACATGATCCGCTTTTCCAGTTGCTGTGCGATATTGTCGGCGATCAACTGCGCATCGATCTCCGGTTTGCGTATCTCTTCAATATTCACATGTACCGGCACCCCCATGAGCTTTTGGAGCGCACCGCGCAAAACTTCGATGTCTTCCCCTTTCTTGCCGATCACCACGCCAGGGCGTGAACTGAAAATCGTGATACGCGCATTCTTGGACGGCCGTTCGATCACCACACGGCCAACCGACGCGTGTGCCAATTTCTTTTTCAGATATTCTCTTACCTTGATATCTTCGTTCAGCATTCCCGGAAAAGCTTTTTTATTGGCGTACCATTTCGATGACCAATTCTTCAGAACGGAAAGCCGGAAACCTGTCGGATGTATTTTTTGTCCCATGATGTATTGGTACGTCCTTTATTTTTTGTTGCCGGCTTTATCGCCTACGGTAAGAAAAATGTGGCAGGTCGGCTTGACGATGCGGTTACCACGTCCCTTGGCGCGGGCGCTGGTGCGCATCATGGACTTGCCTCGATCCACGTATATCGTCGATACTCTCAATTCGTCTATATCCGCTCCATCATTGTGCTCGGCATTGGCAATGGCCGATTCAAGCAATTTACGAATGATGACCGCGCCCTTTTTCGGACTGAAAGCAAGCACGTTAAGCGCCCGATCCACAGGCAGCCCCCGGATCTGATCCGCCACGAGCCGGCCCTTTTGTTCAGATAACCTGACCCCGCGCAATACGGCAGTTGTTTGCATATCGACTCCCTATCTCTTCGATCCGGCGGCAGCCGCCTTTCTGTCGCCCGAATGCCCCTTGAACGTTCGCGTGTGAGAAAACTCTCCCAGTTTGTGGCCCACCATGTTCTCGGTGATATAGACCGGTACGTGCTGCTTGCCGTTATGCACGGCGATCGTCAGACCGATAAAATCCGGCAGGACGGTCGAACGGCGCGACCAGGTCTTGATCGGCCGTTTGTCATTCGTCGCGCGTGCCGCTTCCACCTTGGCTACCAGGTGCAAGTCAACAAATGGACCCTTTTTTATGGAACGTGCCATGTTTCATTACCCTTTGGTTGAATAGCGGCGGCGTATGATCATGCCGTCGGTACGCTTGTTCGCGCGCGTGCGAAAGCCTTTGGCGGGAGTTCCCCATGGGCTGACCGGATGGCGGCCTGCCGCGGTTTTACCTTCGCCACCGCCGTGTGGATGGTCTATCGGATTCATTACCACGCCACGCACCGTGGGACGAATTCCGCGCCAGCGCTGCGCACCTGCTTTGCCGATCGATTGAAGATTGTGCTCTTCATTGCCAACCTCGCCTATGGTCGCGCGGCAGTTTACGTGGACCTTGCGAATTTCTCCAGAACGCAGACGCAGCTGCGCATAATCGCCCTCTCTGGCTAGCAGTTGCACCGATGTACCTGCCGAACGGGCCAACTGTGCGCCCTTTCCGGGCATCATTTCCACGCAATGGATGGTGCTGCCCACCGGAATGTTGCGTAGGGGCAGCGTGTTGCCGTTCTTGATCGGCGCATCCGCCCCGCTCATCAATTGCACTCCTGCACTGATGCCCTTCGGGGCGATAATGTAGCGGCGCTCGCCATCGGCATAACACAGAAGCGCCAAATTCGCGCTGCGATTCGGATCGTATTCCAGCCGTTCGACCTTCGCGGCGATGCCGTCCTTGTTGCGGCGGAAATCCACCATCCGGTAGTGTTGCTTGTGTCCCCCTCCGATGTGGCGGGTGGTAATGTGGCCTTTATTGTTTCGGCCAGCGGTATGATTTTGTTTTTCCACAAGTTTGGCGTAAGGCGCACCCTTGTGCAAACCAGGATTGACAATCCTGACGACCGCCCGTCGGCCGGGAGAGGTCGGCTTGACTTTAACCAGTGCCATTATTTGCCTCCTCCCTGTGAAATTTCAGCAAAGTTGATTTCCTGACCGGCCTTTAGGTTGACATATGCCTTTTTCCAATTGCTGCGGCGCCCCATGAAACGGCCAAAGCGCTTTTGTTTCCCCTTGACGTTGGTCACCCGCACGTTTTCGACTTCGATGCTTTGACTTTTCCAGATTAACTCGACGGCAGCCTTGATCTCGGCCTTGGTCGCATCCTGCGCCACGCGGAAAATGATGTGATTGTGTTTTTCCGCAATGTAAGTCGCTTTCTCGGATACCTGGGGCGCCAATATTATCCCCATCAGGTGTTCCTGGCTGAACGTGTGCGCTTTCATGCGAATATCTCCTCCATTTTCGTCAATGCGCCACGCGTCACCACTACATTTGTAAAACGCATGAGACTCACCGGATCGGCTTGCGCTACTTCGACGACTCGCACCAATGGAAGATTACGCGCCGAGAGATACAGATTCTCATCCACGGCATCGGTAATGATCATGACCTCGTTCAATTGCATGCCTTTCAGTTTTTGAGCCAGAGCCTTGGTTTTTGGTGTGTCCACCGTGAAACTTTCCACCACCGACAAACGGTTTTCCCGCACAAGCTGGGAAAGAATCGCGCCGATCCCGGCACGATACATCTTGCGGTTCACCTTGTGGCTGAAATTTTCCTCAGGGCTGCTGGGAAATATCTTGCCACCGCCACGCCAGAGCGGACTGGAAGCCATACCCGCACGGGCACGGCCCGTGCCTTTTTGCCGCCATGGTTTGCGAGTCGATTTTGCGACATCGGAACGGCCTTTCTGAGCGCGATTGGCGCTGCGGGCATTGGCCATATAAGCCGTTATGACCTGATGCACCAGGGCTTCGTTGTATTCGCGGGCAAACAGCGCATCGGCACCGGAAATGCTTGCTGATGACTGACCATTATCATCAATGAGTTTAAGTTCCATCATGTACCCTACTTCTTACCGGATTTCGCACCAGATTTGGTGTCTGCCTTGACGGCTTGCGCCACACGGACTTTGCCGACCTTCACGCTCGGGCGCACCATGACATCCCCCCCTTTCGATCCGGGCACGGCGCCTTTGACGATCAGCAAACCGCGTACGGCATCGACCCGGAGGATTTCCAGGTTCTGGGTAGTACGCCGCACGGCACCCAGATGTCCGGACATGCGCTTGCCGGGAAATACGCGGCCGGGATCCTGGGCCATGCCAATGGAGCCGGGGACATTGTGCGATCTCGAATTGCCGTGACTGGCGCGGTTCGAGCTAAAACCATGACGTTTGATGACACCGCTGTAACCCTTGCCGATCGAAACGCCGGTCACGTCCACCTTCTGCCCCGCCTGAAAAATTTCCAGACCTATGGCCGCGCCGGGTGTGAGGCTGCCCAGCACCTCCGGCGTTACGCGAAACTCCTTGAGTACATGACCGGCTTCAACAGCGGCTTTGGCGAAATGCCCCGCCGAAGGCTTGTTGACGCGAATGGCGCGGCGCTTTCCGAAGGTCACCTGCACGGCGGAATAACCATCCGTGTC
>DASVYI010000009.1:0-15975 GCA_036392275.1 Nitrosospira sp.
TCCGATTGGTCTCGATATCGCGCATCCTTTTCCCCGCGTGCTGAACAAGAGTTTGAATTTTGCGGTTGAGCTGGAAGGCAAGGACGCATTTGGGCGAAGTTCCGGAACGGCTATCGTGCAAGCGCCGCGGGTGGTGCCGCGTCTGATTCCATTGCCGGGCGAGATCGCCGACAGCGAATACAACTTCGTGTTTCTGTCTTCCATCCTGCATGCGCACGTGGGTGAATTATTCTCGGGCATGAATGTCCTGGGCTGTTATCAGTTCCGCGCAACCCGCAACAGCGAGTTATTCGTGGACGAGGAAGAAGTCAAAAATCTGCGTATCGCCCTGCAGGGCGAACTGCCCCAACGGCACCTGGGCAATGCCGTACGGCTGGAGGTGGCGGACAATTGCCCGAAACACATGTCGGACTTTTTATTGGAGCAGCTTGGTCTCTCACAGGATGATTTCTATAAGGTGGAGGGCCCGGTAAACCTGGTGCGGCTCATGCAGGTTCCCGACTGGATAGCGCGCCCCGGTCTGAAGTATTCGCCGTTTATTCCCGGTTTGCCGCAAACGCTTCAAAAGAAAAAAGCCGTCGATATCTTTCAGATGATACGCAAGAACGATATTCTGCTGCACCACCCATATCAATCGTTTCAGCCGGTGATTCATTTCATTCAGCAAGCGGCAGTCGATCCCGACGTGGTGGCGATCAAGCAGACCGTATATCGTACGGGAACCGATTCCCTGATCATGGCTGCGCTCATTGCCGCGGCCGGCGCCGGCAAGGAAGTCACGGTAGTGGTGGAGCTGCTGGCGCGTTTCGACGAGGAAGCCAACATCAACTGGGCAGGCCGGCTCGAGGAAGTGGGCGCGCATGTGGTGTATGGGGTGGTGGGCCATAAAACCCATGCAAAAATGGCCATGGTGATACGGCGCGAGGAAGGCAAACTGCGGCGTTATATACATGTGGGAACCGGCAACTACCACGCCAGCACCGCTCGGCTGTATACCGATTTCGGTTTATTCAGTTGCAACGAAGAGGTTTGCGCCGATGTGAACGAGGTGTTCATGCAGTTGACTGGCCTTGGCAAGGCCGGAAAATTAAAACATCTGTGGCAATCCCCGTTCAGTCTTCACAGCCAAATGCTTGCGTCCATCAATAACGAAGCGCAGAATGCCGCTGCGGGGAAACCCGCTCGCATTATTGCCAAAATGAATGCGTTGCTCGAACCGGAAATCATCAAGGCGCTCTACGCGGCTTCGGGCGCGGGCGTAAAAATCGATCTCATTATCAGAGGGGTGTGCGCGCTGCGCCCCGGTATCAACGGTTTATCCGAAAACATCCGGGTGCACTCGGTAATCGGGCGTTTTCTCGAGCATAGCCGCATCTTCTATTTTCGCGGGGGCGGCGCGCATGCCATCTACCTGTCCAGCGCCGACTGGATGGACCGGAACTTTTTTCGCCGTATCGAAATATGTTTCCCCGTACTGGAACAGAAGCTGAAAAAGCGGGTGCTTCTGGAAGGTTTGAGTATCTACCTCAAGGACAACACCCAGACCTGGGAAATGGATGGGGATGGTCATTATCGTGTCAAGACCGCTCGCCGGGCGAAAAGGCTGTGCGCCCAGGAGACGCTTCTTGCCCAGATGGCGGCGGCAAAGTAAGTCATGCCAGTCGAGATCGAACTGAAACTGCGCGTGCCGCCGACCGGTATTGCCCGGTTGCAACGCAATCCGTTGCTAAAATCCCTGACTGTCGCCGGACCGGTCAGTCATAAGCTCCATAGCGTCTACTACGATACGCCCGATTTTGATCTCAGGCGTGCCGGGGTGGCATTCAGGTTGCGCCGCGAAGGAAAATACTGGGTACAGACGGTCAAAGGCGGAGGCAGTGTCGCGGCAGGGCTGCACCAGCGCCAGGAGTTTGAAGCCCGGATATTGAAAGGGCAACCCGATTTCACAAAAATCCCGGGTACTTATCTCGCCAGCTTATTCCATGTCGGCATGTTGCGCGATCGATTGCGTCCGGTGTTCACCACGGAATTCAGCCGGAGCACTCGCATGTTGCGTCTTGCTGATGGCGGTGAGGTGGAATTTTGCCTCGATCGGGGCCAGATCGTAGCCGGCAGCGCGAGCATGCCGGTTTGCGAAATCGAGCTGGAATTGAAGTCGGGCGGCAGCCGGCTGTCATTATATCGGCTTGCACTGGATTTGCTGCAGAGCGTACCCGTCAGCGTTCCCCTCCGGCTGGAAAGCCTCAGCAAGGCCGAGCGTGGTTATGCGCTCGCTTCCGGGGTCAAATCCCCGCCGGGTAAGGCAGGTTCGGTGCCCATTGCCGCTGATATGGATGTCAATGGCGCATTCAAGGCCATTACCTGGAACTGTCTCGATCACTTGCACAATAATGAAGCAGGCATGCTGGAGCGTGGCGATATCGAATACCTGCACCAGATGCGGGTCGCGTTGCGCAGGGCGCGTTCGGCTTTGAGCATTTTCTCGAAGGTTTTCTCCAGGGAAGCATTCACGGAGATTGCGCAAGAGCTGAAATGGCTCGCGGGCCAGCTTGGTCCAGCCCGGGATTGGGATGTGTTCGTCACCGAAACGGTCGTTCCGGTTTGCGCCGCGTTTTCCCGGCATCCGGGTATGCTGGCGCTACGAGAAAAGTGTGAAAAGATAAGACAGAAGCATGGCGATGAAGCGTGCCGTGCCGTGGACTCCAGGCATTACACAGAGCTGATGCTGAAGCTCGGCGCCTGGTTAAGCGCGGAAGCCTGGCTTGCACCGGAGGACCCCGCTTCGGCGGGCCAACGGGCGGGAAGCGGATCCGGAATGTCAGTCATGGAATTCGCGGGAGCACTGTTGACGCATCGTCACAGGCAACTGAAAAAGCGCGGGAAGAAACTGGACAGTCTGGATGCGCCACAATTACACGCGCTACGCATCATTGCCAAAAAACAGCGGTATGCCGCGGAGTTTTTTGCCGGGCTTTATGCTCGAAAAGATGCAAGGCGTTATATTCAATCCCTATCCAGACTTCAGGACGTTTTAGGCGTAATGAACGATGTTGTCGTCGTCGAAAAACTCCTGAGCGAACTGTCCTTCGAAGAAAATCAGGCGAGCGAGCGTGAAGCAACCGGGATCATCAGGGGCTGGAGCGCCAGCTTGGCATTGACGAAAAAGCAGGAACTGGGCGGGATATGGAAAGACTTCGATAAAATTGATCCTTTTTGGTAGGCTCCAGAGGTAGGGCGTAGTAAGGGCAGCGCATTGCGCCGCGACATCATGGATGTCCGCCGCTTGGCCGAACCATATCTGGTAGTCCCGATCCGGGAATTCCCGCAAAGAATCCTCATGCGGCGCAATGCGCTGCCCTTATTGCGCCCTACGACCACTTAATGGCCCTGCGATCCCCACGATCCGCTGGGACCGGACGGACCAGGATAACAAGCTACCCAGCCCGTCCCCGCAAAGCCTATTTGCCTACTTGACGACGGCTTTCAACTCACCTTTGGCATATTTGCTCGCCATATCATCCAGTCTCGTGGCTTTGATCTTGGCGGCCTGGCCGGCGCTGCCAAACGCCTCGAAGCGCGCCTTGCAAATATCTTTTGCCGCCGCTGTCGCATCCTTGAGGTATTTGCGCGGGTCGAACTCACTCTTGTTCTTGGCAAGATGGCGCCGGATGGCGCCCGTCATCGCGAGGCGGATGTCCGTATCGATATTTACCTTGCGCACGCCGTGTTTGATACCTTCCTGGATCTCCTCCACCGGCACGCCATACGTCTCTTTCATTTCTCCGCCATATTCGCGAATGATGTCGAGCCATTCTTGCGGTACGGAACTGGAGCCATGCATGACCAGATGGGTGTTCGGGATACGTTGATGAATTTCCTTGATACGCTCGATCGCGAGAATATCGCCCGTCGGCTTGCGCGTGAACTTATATGCGCCGTGCGAGGTGCCGATCGCAATCGCCAACGCATCCACGCCGGTCTGCTTGACAAAGTCGGCTGCCTCGTCCGGATCGGTCAGCAATTGATCGTGAGACAGCTTGCCTTCGGCGCCGTGACCGTCTTCCGCTTCCCCCATCCCGGATTCGAGCGATCCCAGGCAGCCCAGCTCGCCCTCCACGGAAACACCGACCGCATGCGCCATCTCCACCACCTTGGCGGTAACCTCGACGTTATACTCATACGATGAAGGTGTTTTTGCGTCTGCCTGCAGCGACCCATCCATCATGACACTGGAAAACCCGCTGCGGATGGCATTGATGCAGACGGCCGGGGATGCGCCATGATCCTGATGCATGACGATGGGAATGTGCGGGTAGGATTCCACCGCCGCCTCGATAAGGTGGCGTAAAAAAGCCTCGCCGGCATATTTGCGCGCGCCTGCGGAACCCTGCATGATGACCGGGCTGTCGCATTCATCGGCGGCCTGCATGATGGCATGGATCTGCTCCAGGTTGTTGACGTTGAAGGCGGGCAGGCCGTAGCCATTTTCCGCCGCATGATCCAAAAGTTGACGCAATGATACGAGAGCCATTTGAGCCTCCTCCAAGTTAAAATAAGCTGTGAACCGTAAATGGTGATGCTAGGAGCCTGTCGGACTTAAAGGAAATCGGCTGCAAAGGCGTCTGACCGGTCCATATTTCACCGCTTTTTCGGCCAATAGAACAACTATTGGCTTTCAAAATCGTCAAAATCTGTCCTCACCCAGTCACTTTTTCGCTTCGATTCTTCAAGTCCGACAGGCTCTTAGGAAACCTTCAGAATAAGCCGTGCCGGAACCCGAAGGGAACTTGCTGGAAGGCTTCAACTTTTTCTGTATTCCCCTACTTTAACGATCTTCATGGTATTCGTACCCCCCGCTTTGCCTACCGGTTCACCGATGGTCATGATAATCAGGTCGCCATTGCGCACCACGCCGCGCTTGAGTAATTCATTTTCGGCATGGTTAAGGATGATTTCGGGATCGCTCGAGCCACCACCGAATTTTACCGGGTAGACGCCGCGAAACAAGGTCATTTTCCGGCGGGTGTCCTCCTGCGGGCTCAGCGCGAATATGGGGACGTTGGAGCTTCTGCGTGACATCAGCAATACCGTCTGCCCGCTTTGCGTGAGTGCGGCAATGGCCCGGATCTTGAGACTGCCGGCGGTGAACATGGTCGCGCGCGCAATCGCCTCTTCTATGGTCTCCGGAAGGCCGCCCTGAAGGCGCCGGAGCTCGTTGCTCGCCAGATATTCCTTTTCCGCTTCGAGGCAAACCCTCGCCATGGCCGCGACCGCTTCGACCGGGTACTGTCCCGTGGCGGATTCCGCGGACAGCATGACCGCATCCGTGCCATCCAGCACCGCGTTCGCTACATCGGATACCTCTGCGCGGGTGGGAATCGGGCTGGTCACCATCGATTCCATCATTTGCGTGGCGGTCACCACGAGCTTATTGTTGGCGCGCGCGGTGCGGATCATGCGCTTCTGCAACGCAGGCACCACGGCGTCTCCCACCTCTACCGCGAGATCACCCCGGGCCACCATGATGGCGTCTGAGGCTTGCAGGATGTCGTCCAGCGCAAGAATGGCCTCGGAACGTTCCACCTTTGCCATCAGCAGGCTTTTTCCCCCCGCCTCGCGCATCACGTCGCGCGCCCAGCGCATGTCATCACCCGACCGGGGAAAGGATACGGCAAGGTAATCCGCTTTGAGCGCGGCCGCAGTTCTGATATCCTCGACGTCCTTGCTGGTCAGAGCCGGCGCGGTGAGTCCGCCGCCTTTGCGATTGATGCCCTTGTTGTTCGATAGCACGCCGCCCTGTTCAACGACACAATTTATTTCGCTTCCCCTGACTTTCGAAACACCCAGAACAATGCGGCCATCGTCCAGTATCAGGGTCGCGCCGGTTTCTACATCGCTGGGCAATTCCTTGTAGTCCAGCCCCACGCGCTCCTGATTGCCCAGACCGCAGTCCGCGTCGAGTATGAACTTATCGCCGGTCTTGAGTACGATTTTACCCGTTTCGAATTTGCCGATACGTATCTTGGGCCCTTGCAAGTCTGCCAGAACGCCCACTGCGTGACCCGCGGTACGGGCCAGCGAACGGGTCAATTCGGCAAATTCGATGTGTTCCTCCCGCGTGCCGTGGGAGAAGTTGATCCTTACCACGTCCACACCTGCATTGATCATGCGCTCCAGAACCTTGGGATCGCGGCATGCGGGCCCGAGTGTCGCCACGATTTTTGTTCTTCGAATCATATGGGTGGATGAAGCAGGGGTAAATCGGTTAGCTTCAGACAATCATCGGCCCCGCTGTTCAAGTATTTCCACGGCGGGAAGCTTCTTACCCTCCAGAAACTCCAGAAATGCACCGCCCGCGGTGGAAATGTACGATACCTTGTCATAAATATCGTATTTCTGGATCGCGGCGATCGTGTCGCCGCCGCCAGCCAGTGTAAAGGCTTTCGTGTTGGCGATAGCCGTGGCGATGGTCTTCGTGCCGGCGCCGAACTGGTCAAACTCGAACACACCAACCGGACCGTTCCAGACAACCGTACCTGCCCGCATGATGATATCCGCCAGCTCTTGCGCGCTTCTTGGGCCAATATCAAAAATCATGTCGTCGTCGGCAACCGCGCCTGCATCTTTTAATACCGCCGGCTCGTTCGCATCGAATTTTTTCCCGATTACGACATCCACTGCAATGGGGATGGAAGCCTGACGCTTGGCCATCTTGTCCATCAGCATTCTCGCCGTCGGCACCAGATCATCTTCGCACAACGATTTCCCGACATTCTTGCCTGCAGCTTTGAGGAAGGTGTTGGCGATGCCACCGCCAACCACCAGCTGATCCACTTTCTCCGAAAGAGATTCGAGCACGGTGAGTTTGGTTGAGACTTTGGAGCCGCCAACGATCGCGACCATGGGCCGCGCCGGATTCAGCAGGGCTTTGGTGAGCGCTTCCAGCTCTTCCGTCAGCAGGATGCCGGCACAGGCCACAGGGGCATATTGCGCGATGCCGTAAGTAGAGGCCTCGGCACGGTGGGCGGTGCCGAAAGCGTCCATTACAAAGATATCGCAAAGCGCGGCATATTTTTTTGCCGTCCCTTCGGCGTTCTTTTTTTCGCCCTTATTGAAGCGGCAATTTTCCAGGACGGCCAGCTCTCCTTCATCGACCTCGAACCCGCCATCCATCCAGTCCTTGATCAGGCGGACGGGCCTTTCCAGGCGGCCTGCAATATTTTCCGCAACTGGCTTGAGCGAATTCTCTTCCGACCACACGCCTTCTTCGGGCCGGCCGAGATGTGATGTCACCATCACCCTGGCCCCCTGTTTCAGGCAGTGATTGATGGTTGCCATGGAAGCGGCGATGCGCGCGTCTGAAGTAACCCTGCCGTCTTTCACGGGAACGTTGAGGTCGGCCCGGATGAACACACGCTTGCCTTTGAGATCGAGGTCGGTGATTTTAATGACTGACACGTGAAAACTCCAATTTTGTGGCTTTAAGGATGCTTAAGGATGGCTTGCGGACAGCTCGCCGGTCCATTTGCCTTATCTGGGAGTCTGTCGGACTTAAAGGAAATCGGCTACAAAAGCGTCTGGCCGGTCCATATTTCGCCGCTTTTTCGTCCAATAGAACAACTATTGGCCTTCAAAATCGTCAAAATCTGTCCTCGCCCAGACACTTTTTCGCTTCGATTCTTCAAATCCGACAGGCTCCTTGACAGGACGGGACAATCGGGGAAAGGATCACGGAGTTTTGTTCATATCCGTGATCCCTGACATGCTATTTGCCGGCTACGACCCGGACCATCTCCAGAACCTTGCTGGAGTAGCCCCACTCGTTGTCGTACCAGGAAACGAGCTTGACGAAACTATCGTCCAAGGCCATGCCGGCCTCCGCGTCGAAAATGGAGGTACAGCTTTCGCCGCGAAAGTCGGTTGAAACCACTTTCTCATCGGTATAACCGATGATTCCCTTCATTGAACCTTCCGATGCACTTTTCATGGCGGCGCAGATTTCTGCGTACGTGGCGTCCTTTTCCAGTTCGACAGTGAGATCGACGACCGAAACATCGGAAGTCGGAACACGGAAAGCCATGCCGGTCAGTTTCTTGTTCAGCTCCGGGATAACCTTGCCGACAGCCTTGGCAGCGCCGGTCGAAGACGGGATGATATTTTCTAGAATACCGCGGCCACCGCGCCAATCCTTGTTGGAAGGGCCATCGACGGTCTTCTGTGTGGCCGTGGCCGCATGCACGGTGGTCATCAGGCCGCGCTTGATGCCCCAGGTGTCATTCAATACCTTGGCGATGGGGGCCAGGCAGTTGGTCGTACAGGAAGCATTGGAAATGATGGGCTCTCCGGTATAGGTCCCGTCATTCACCCCATACACGAACATGGGTGTATCGTCCTTGGAGGGCGCCGACATGATGACCTTTTTCGCGCCCGCAGTGATATGTTTCTGGCAGGTTTCTTTCGTAAGAAAAAGACCCGTCGACTCAACCACGACGTCGGCACCCACTTCGCCCCATTTCAGTTCAGCCGGATCCTTGATGGCTGTCAGGCGGATTTTGCGTCCATTGACGACCAGGTTGTTGTCTTCGATGGACACGTCGCCCTTGAAACGGCCGTGCACCGAATCGTGCTGGAGCATGTAGGCCAGATAATCGGGCTCGAGCAGGTCATTGATGGCGACCACTTCGATGTCCGGAAAATTCTGTACCGCCGCGCGGAATACCATTCTTCCGATGCGGCCAAACCCATTGATACCGACCTTGATTGTCATATTTTAACTCCTTGAAAAAAATAAACCCGAGGCGGAGCAGCGTCCCGCGGCGTTAGAGATCCGTCTGGTTGGGATTAAATAACGCTGTTCACCGCCCTCACAACATTCTCGACGGTGAAGCCGAAGTACTTGAACAGCTCGCCCGCCGGCGCGGATTCGCCAAAAGTGTCCATGCCAACCACAGCGCCTTCCAGCCCGACATATTTCCGCCAGTAATCGGTAATGCCTGCTTCCACCGCCACTCGTCCCACGCCCTTCGGCAGCACGGTATCCTTGTAGTCCTGGCTTTGGCGGTCGAAACGGTTCGTGCAGGGCATCGAAACCACGCGTACGTGAATGCCCGTTTCGGCCAGCGCTTTTTGCGCCATCATTGCCAGCGAAACCTCCGAACCCGTCGCGATTATGACTGCGCGAGGTTTGCCGTCCGCCGCCTCGGACAGGATATAGCCGCCGTTGTTGATCAGCTTGATGGTGGCAGCGTCACGTTTCTGGAAGGGCAGATTCTGGCGGCTGAAAATCAGCGTGGAAGGCCCATCCTGGCGCTCGATCGAGCGCGACCAGGCTACGGCCGACTCGACGGTATCGCATGGTCGCCAGACGTCCATGTTCGGGATATAGCGAAGTGTCGCGGTTTGTTCCACCGGCTGATGAGTGGGGCCATCCTCGCCCAGGCCGATCGAATCATGCGTGAACACGAACAGGTTGCGGATTTTCATCAGTGCGGCCATGCGCAGGGCGTTGCGCGCGTATTCCGAAAACATGAGGAAAGTGGCGCCGTAGGGAATGATACCGCCATGCAGCGACAGTCCGTTCATGATCGCGCTCATGCCAAATTCACGTACGCCGTAATAAATATAATTGCCCCCGGTCCCCCGGCTGACCGCCTTCGAACCCGACCAGAGCGTCAGATTGGATCCGGCCAGATCCGCCGAGCCGCCAACCAGCTCAGGTAATTTTGGTGCCAGGCCTTCAATGGCATTTTGCGAAGCCTTGCGGCTGGCAATCGTCTCTTCCTTGGCGTTGACGCGCGCGATCAGAGCGTCCGCATGTTCCTGCCACCCATCCGGCAAGTCTCCAGACATCCGCCGCGTGAACTCGGCGGCTTCGGCGGGGTACTTATCGGTATAGTCGGCAAACTTGCGGTTCCACCCATCCTCCAGTTTTTTGCCTTTCGTGCGGGCATCCCACATCGTATAGACGTCCCCGGGGATTTCAAACGGAAGGTGATTCCAGCCTATGTGCGGACGAGCCGCTGCTATCTCGGCATCGCCCAGCGCGGCGCCATGAACCTCGTGCGTGTCGGCTTTGTTGGGGGAGCCCATGCCGATTACGGTCTTACAGCAGATCATCGACGGCTTGTCGGTAGTCCGCTTGGCCTCCTCGATAGCCGCTTCAATCGCGAGGGGATCATGACCGTTGACATTTGGCACCACATGCCAGCCGTATGCTTCGAAACGCTTGGGTGTATCGTCGGTAAACCACCCTTCCACATGGCCATCTATGGAAATGCCATTATCGTCGTAGAAGCAAATGAGCTTGCCCAAGCCCAGCGTTCCGGCCAATGAACATGCCTCATGGGAGATTCCTTCCATCAGGCAGCCGTCCCCGAGGAACACATAGGTGTGGTGATTGACGATGTCAAGCCCGGGCCGGTTGAATTCCTCGGCGAGTATTTTTTCCGCGAGCGCCATCCCGACCGCATTGGTAATGCCCTGTCCCAGAGGACCTGTAGTCGTCTCCACTCCCGGGGTGTAACCATACTCGGGATGGCCGGGCGTCTTGGAATGAAGCTGCCTGAAGCGCTTGATCTCATCCATCGGCAGGTCGTAACCAGTGAGGTGCAGCAGGGCATAAATCAGCATGGAGCCGTGCCCATTGGACAATACAAACCGGTCGCGGTCAGCCCATTTGGGATTGGCAGGGTTGTGCCGCAAATGATGAATCCACAAAACCTCGGCTATTTCTGCCATGCCCATGGGCATGCCGGGGTGACCCGACTTGGCTTTTTCCACCGCATCCATCGCCAGCGCGCGGACAGCGCTGGTCAGGTTCTTGAACACCGGCGCGTTGAAATCTCTAAATTTTCCCATGAACACAAACTCCCTCGTTCAAGAATATGGCACAAAAACACCGCTCCTCCAAGACGGGTGGCCGGGAAGCGGTGCGGGGTCGGCAAAATCGCTATTATCGCTTAAGATGCGCGGTCAGACAATATGACACACTGCAAGCCGGGCCGAATCAGACGATTCAGACATGGCGGAAGGGTATTTCTTGCAAAAAAAGTTTTAATGCGGCATGAATTTGGGTTTTACGGGTTTGCGTGTTTTGCATTCGTCTTTCGCGTTCTTCTTTTGGATCCGGGTTAAGAGCCCTCCGTTTGTGCTTCTTACTACGGAGAAACTTAACAGGCCCTAATTATTCCGCAGCCTGATACCCAACAGTTTGAGCTTCCGATAGAGGTGCGTGCGCTCCAATCCAGCCCGCTCGGCCACCCGGGTCATATTGGCATTTTCCTGATCGATGAGTTGTTCAAAATAAATCTTCTCGAATATGTCGCGCGCTTCGCGTAAGGGAATATTGAGCGGAACGCCGGCGACCGACTGCGCTGGGGATGAGAATGCCAGTATCTGCTTTACATCGTCAGCCGATATTTCTTCGCCAGAGCAGGTCAATGCCAGGGAATGCACTGCGCCGGTGAGCTGTGCGAGATTGCCGGGCCAGTCATAATTGCGCAGGCAGTTGAGCGCCGCGGTACTGAATTGGCGCACCGGAACCTCGCCGGATTCGATATAGCGCAAGAGTATCTGGCTCGCAAGCTCGGGAATATCTTCCCGGTGCTCTCTCAGGGCCGGCACGTTGATGCACAGACCACTCAGCATTTCATATAACCTTGGATCATAGGCGCCCTGGGCCGTCAACTCCGCCAGAGGCATCGTGGTAGCGCATACCAGTCTTACACTGTATTTTTCGAGCTTGCCCAGAAGGAGCATTAATCCCTTTTGGGCCAGTCTGTTCAGATCCCCGATTTCCTTGAGGAACAGCAGCCCGCCTTGTGCCTGTTCCAGCAAGGCAAATGGACCATCCGACAATACGCCGAGATTATCGGGTTCCACCCACGGCGTATTGGAGCGGTGCAAAAACCGGGCACACAGATCCACGCCGGTTCCCGGTTCACTGGTGAGTAACAGCGGCGTTCTCAGGTTGGCTACCTGTTCCAGCCGTTTTTTCAAGTCGGCGATCAAGGGGCCCCTGCCCAGGCTGGCAAGGGGCAGCGCCATGCGTGGTTTGACCTGTCCGCCGCGCAGTGCCCTTCCCACGGTACTCAACAGCTTTTGAAGCGGCACCGGTTTCTCCAGATAGCCGGATGCACCCATACGCGTCGCCTCTACCGCGGTATCTATGGTGCCATGGCCCGACATCATCACCACCGGCATGGTGAGCAGCCCGCAGCTGGCCCATTCTTTCAGCAAAGTAATGCCATCGGTATCCGGCATCCAGATATCGAGCAATACCAGGTCAGGCCGGGCCTGCTTTCGCCAGGTGCGCGCCTGACCGGCATTTTCTGCAAGCGCTACGCGATAGCCTTCGTCGCGCAGGATTTCGGACAACAATTCGCGTATGCCGACTTCATCATCAACGACAAGTATTGTGTTGTTACTCATAATTTAAGAATCTGCTGGTTGCATTGATCACAACGTGCTGGTTTCAAAGATCTGAATGACACCGGTGCACGTTTCCCGTGGAGTTGCTCGAAGCACCCTCGAGGTATTCCTTGAGGGTAGTCCTTTATTCCTTGAGCATTCCCCGAATGCATGAAATCGATGGCCGGTTGAAATCATCCTAAATCCGCCCTGTAGCGAACTCACCAGAAAGGTGAACGTCAAGTTTCGCATAAAAACTTTATGGATCATGGCGGTAACTGAAAAATAAGCAGTCAGCTGCCGGATTTAGGATCGTTGTCGGGCCGCGGCTACTGCAAAATCATACTGGGGAATGACGGGCAGAGTGATCGAAATCCTCGCGCCGCATGGCCGGATATTTTCTATCTGAATCGTTCCGTTATGTTCTTCGACTATTTTTTTGACGATAGGCAACCCCAGTCCCGTGCCCTTGGACTTGGTTGTAACGTACGGCTCGAAAACCCGGGCTTTGACTTGTTCGGTAAACCCTTTACCGTTATCGCTCACGCTGAATCGAATTCCACCCGGAATAATTTCAGTTTGCACCATGATAACGGGTTCTACCGCATCGATCACCGTATCCTGTGCATTTTGCAGGAGATTGTGGATAACCTGGCGTAAACGTGCCGAATCCCCTCGGACCGCCGGCAGATCGGAGGCCAGAGTCAGATAAATGTGGGGCTGGCGCGTTCCGCCCGCAGCCATGCTTGCAGCTTCATACAACGCCAGTACTTCCCGTACCAGTCCGTTGAAATCCAGTTGATGAAACTCCAGTTCCGGCGCGCGCGCATATTCGCTAAATTCGTTGACCATTTTTTTGAGCGCTTCCACCTGATTGACGATGGTTTCAGTCGATCGCTGCAGAATCTGGGCATCTTCCTTGCCGAGCTTTTGAGCAAGCTTATGCTGCACGCGTTCTGCGGACAGTTGTATCGGCGTTAACGGATTCTTGATTTCATGGGCCAGACGCCGCGCCACTTCACCCCATGCCGCGGTACGCTGCGCCTGCAACAGACTGGTAATATCGTCAAAGACGACGACACCTCCGCCACCCGATATATCGGGCAGACGTGTACCGCGCAATAGTAACACCTGATTGATGCCATCTCGCAAGCGTTCGACCTGGCATTGCCATTCGCCTTTTTCTCCCGAATCGAATCCTTCGAGAATCTCAGCCTTGAAAGAGGCAAGTTGAGGTTCGCGCGCTGCGCATTCTTCAATCGTAAGACCCTCCAGATCCGAAAGCGGAACCTTTAGAATCTGTTCCGCGCTAGGATTCGCGTTGCGCATATGGAGGTTTTCATCGAATACCAGGACGCCGGATGAAAGATTGGCCAATATGTTTTCCAGATAAGCCCTGGCGCTTTCCACCTCCTGCTGGTTGCGCTGGGCCGTCGTGCGGGCCTCTTCCAGCTGTTGAGTCATCAAGTTGAATGATTCGGTCAGGACGCCCAGTTCATCCCGGCTTTGTACCGGGTGACGCCTGCTGAAGTCTCCTTGCGCCACGGCGCGAGTACCTTCCGCCAGCATTCCCAGCGGGGAGCTCAGCCGTTCGCTGATGAGAAACGCCGCGGCCAGTGCGGAAAAAAGCGAGAGCAGCAGCGCAAGTGTGAGCGTCACGCCATACAGGCTTTTAAGTCCCTCGCGTGATAGCAGCAATTCCTGGTAATCGCGGTAGGCCGCCTGCACCAGCTCTGCTTCCTCGCCCAATTGTTTCGGCACCGGCTGCAACAATTGCAATACACGGGTTTCTTCCCGATCGCTCTGGGCACCGACCGGCACCAGCACTTTCAGATACAATCCCTTGCCTGGAATCGATTCAATTTCGCTATAAACCTTCTCCGCTTTTATCTGGTGCATGACTTGCGCGCTCAGTGTTTCAGGTGACTGTCTCGCGCCATCCGCGCGCAAAAAAGTTGTCATGACGCCATTCTGATCAAATACTGCGGCTTCCTCTACTTGAGACTGGTCAAGTATCTGGTTGAGTACCGGTAACGGGGGACCCGATTGATCGGCTAGCGTAAGCGCGGCTGCACGCGTTCTGTTGCGCAATTCCTCCAGAAGGTTGTCGAGAATGGTGCGCCCCAAATCCAGACCGCCTTCGAGAGCCCGGTCCACTTTGACATCAAACCAGGACTCGATACTTTTGCTGAGGAATTGCACCGATACTCCATATACCAGCGCTCCCGGGAGGATTGCCATCAGCGAAAAGATCAGTAGCAGACGCACCGCGAGCCTGGACCCGAACACGCCGGCATTGAGTCTGCGCCTGAGCCTCCATAGCAGATAACCCACTACCGCCATGAGAAATAGAACAAAACCAACATTGAGGCGGATCAGGAGCCGGTATTTCCGCTCGAACAGCCCGGTATCGGCGCCGGCACTCGCCAAGAGAAACAGGAGAATGGCACCCAGTCCCGCGGCAATGATGATGACGTACTTCACGGACGGCTGTTGTCCTGTGGCCTTGGCAATGGCAATCGGGTGACCCATTGCAGAATTCCGGTGCTCAGATCCCATTCCTTCGAGCTGAGCGTTTCAACCTGGAAGGGCTTGGGCAATGCAGAGATATCGAGCCGCATGCGCAGCTCCACGGTATATTCCATGTCGCGTTTCAGCTCTGATATTGCAGTAATGGGACGGTCGCGGACCCGGCCCAGAGCCTGCAATGCTTCTTTCAAGCTGCTGAAGTTCTGGAATAGCGCGCCACGGCTGAGGCGGTATTGACGCGTCAGTGCGTAATAGCTCAGTCCTTCCCGTACCCTGCTCTGGGCTATTTTTTCGTCCAGCCAATACCAGCGTGGATTCACCAGATTGAGCTCGGTTACGAAGTAGAGGACGATGCCCTTTTCCAGGGCATATTCCAGCTTGGGGTTGAGCGTGATCTCGAAATCAGCGTCGAACTGATAACCGTCATCCACTGCTTCCAGCATAACCGACTTTACGCGGATGCTGCCTTCCGCATGGGCTGCCGAGGCCAGCGACAGCATTGCGGCCAGCAGCATCGCCGTAGCCGCGCGCAACAGCCGTGCGAGAGGATCAGGCTTTGTGCAGCAGCGCATAAAAAAAACCGTCGTGATGGGGATTTGGCAATAGCTGCCCTTCGATCGTTTCCGTCTGGGAGAGAGGCAGCTGACGTGCGTCCGAATGATCGCGCAAAAAACTGTCCACCTGGAGTCGGTTTTCTTCGGCGAATATGGAACAGGTGGTGTAAAGCAATTTACCACCTCTGCTCAGCATCCGCCATAGGGAATCGAGAATCCCGCGCTGCCTCGCTGCGAACTGGAAAAGATCGGTTTCACGCCTCAGCCACTTTATGTCAGGATGACGCCGCACTACCCCCGAAGCAGAGCAGGGAACGTCGGCCAGAATACGGTCGAAATGCTCCCCGTTCCACCATTTCGCGGGTTGCGAAGCATCTCCCTGTATAACCTGTATAATCTGTGTAACCTGTGCGGCGCGCGGGGCCGCAAGGCCCAGTCGAGAGAGATTCTGCGTGATCATGTTCACTCGCGCGGCATCATTATC
>DASVYI010000010.1:0-2111 GCA_036392275.1 Nitrosospira sp.
GACAATCTTTTCTCCCGACTCGAGCAGGCTCCCGGGTTTCGCCGGGACCGCGTTCTCGGCGGAAGAAACGCCTGCACCCTGCGAAGCGAGTTTTTCACCGGGCACCGGGGTCTCGTGCTGCCCCGATGATTGGGCCGAGCCGCCCGCAACCGCCGCCACGGGCGCGGTCGGGCGCGTTTCCTTCTGCCATGCCTCCCAGAGAAAAAGCATCGAGGTGGAAAAAATGAGAAAAAGTATGAGTTTTTGGGTATCCATGTTGCTTTGCGATTATTTTTTGTGGAGATGCATGACCATGCACGAACACTACCTACGGAACGGGGTCATAGCCGCCCCGGCCCCAGGGATTGCAGCGCAATATCCGCCAGATGCTCAGGAATATTCCGCGTATCAGTCCATGCCTGGCCAGCGCCTCACAGGCATAATGCGAGCAGGATGGACTGAAGCGGCACGAGGGGCCTAAAAAAGGACTCAGGCAATATTGGTACAGCTTGATGAATCCGATGATTATCCGCGACATCGCTGCAATTGAATCATGAGCTTTTCTGCTTCCGCCACCATACGGGGCATCTCGTCCGGATCGATCCGGCAACGCAGACGCACCACCACGTCCAGCCCCGCCAGCTCCTGCTGCCGCGCGCGGAACACTTCACGCAGCATACGTTTGACCCTGTTACGCCTGACGGCCAGCCGCTCGATCTTGCCAGCGATGATCAACCCCAATCGCGGCTGCACGAGGCCATTGGGCTTGGCAAAAACCTGAAGCCGCTCGCTGCTGGTTGAGCATCTGAATCGAATAACCGAGGAAAATTCTTCCGGATTGTGCAATCGGTGAGTTTTCGGAAAGCGAATAGTAATCCTAATCCTCGAACCTGAATATCGGTTGCTTTGACGCTATACTGCCAGGCGAACTCGTCCTTTGGCGCGACGAGCCCGGATAACGGCAGCTCCACCGGTGGTCTTCATGCGCACCCGGAAACCGTGGGTTCGCTTTCTCCGCGTAACGGATGGCTGATACGTGCGTTTCATGATGATTACCCCAGAGCCTGATAAATAAAAACTCAGCATTACAACCCGTTACGCAGGTTGGTGTCAACCTATATTTTTTCCCCCCTCTGTGGATAAGTCTGCCGGAACGGTCTAAAATACCTGCTCACCCCGCTCTCGAATTTCCTTTTTTCCCCAAAAAAGCTCATATGACCATGCCTGCAATGGAAACCTTTTGGCTTTCTTGTCTCGGCTATTTCGAGAAAGAACTGAGCGCCCAGCAATTCAACACCTGGATCAAGCCGCTATATCTGGATTCGTCGCGCGATGCATCCGAACCGATCCTGGTGGCCCCCAACCGCTTCGTCCTGCAGTGGGTCAAGGACAACTTTCTCTCCAGCATCGAACTGATGGCGGAAAAATATTTTTCCCGCAATGTCCGCTTCCAACTCAAGCTTGCCGGCCATGGTTCCGCGAAAACAGCAGTTTTACCGGCTGACAGTGCCGCTGACGGTACCGTCGGTGCGCCGCAACTTCCCACCGGCATCGATGCCCCGGCGGTCTCCTCGCGAAAGATAGCGGGCGATCCGAAGGAAAAAAATCCCAGCAGGTTAAATTCCTCCTTTACATTCAATAACTTCGTCACCGGAAAAGCCAATCAGCTGGCGCGCGCGGGAGCCATCCAGGTGGCCGAGCGTCCGGGCGTCGCCTACAATCCTTTTTTCATTTATGGCGGTGTCGGTCTGGGAAAAACCCACTTGATCCAGGCCATCGGCAATTTCGTGCTGGAGCACAACAGCGCCGCCAAGGTGCGGTACATCCACGCCGAGCAATATGTGTCCGATGTGGTTAAAGCCTATCAGCACAAAGCGTTCGACGATTTCAAACGGTACTATCATTCGCTCGATCTGCTGCTGATAGATGACATCCAGTTCTTTGGCGGAAAAAACCGCACCCAGGAAGAATTTTTCTACGCCTTCAACGCACTGATCGAAGCCCACAAGCAGGTCATCATTACCTGTGATTCCTACCCGAAGGAAATATCCGGCATGGAAGAACGTTTGATTTCCCGTTTCGGCTGGGGCCTCACGGTCGCGGTCGAGCCGCCGGAACTGGAAATGCGCGTC
>DASVYI010000011.1:0-4013 GCA_036392275.1 Nitrosospira sp.
GATACCGCGAAGAGGCATCGACAATAATCGGTTCTTCACGGGAATCGGCTATGCCATTACTAAAGAGATTACAGGTGAAATCGGTTATATGAACCATTACATTTGGCGGAAAGGCCCAAACCTGATGGATCATATTTTGTCGATCAATTTGTTAGCCAATTTTTAATCGGTTTCCCTCCGGTACAGGGAGTGATTTCCGGCTATACAGGGGGCAAGATCAAAAATATTAAAGGCAGGTCTGAATTCTCAGACCTGCCTGGGAGTCTACCGAACACTGGGTGTCAGATACGAATTGCCCGAATCAGAAAGCAATCTGATATTGCAAAACGAACTGCCCCCGGTTCGCAATCTTGTATCCGTCGTTGTTGAATACCGGCCTGTTCTGGTAATCAAACGTGATCTTGCTGTTGTGGCCCTTTATCAGCCAGTTCACGCCGACGTTGAAAACGTTCACCTGGTTATGCAGGGCCTGGTAGTCCGCGCTCGTCCAGGAGAAATAGGGCATCAGCTGCCCATTGTTGCCGCCGAGCAGGTCCTTGGCCATCAAATATCCGATCTGGCCATAGAAAAGTTTCCCCGTACCAAACATCGGGAACGCGTTGCCTCCGACGGCGAACGGCGCTTTGCCGCCCGTGGACGGAGCCATGCCGATACCGTTCATGCGTATGTAGTTGGGACCGTAATTCGTGTCGAAATAACCCAGATAAGCCGAGACGGCAGTCTCCTTGACCTTGTCCACCGGCGCATCCAGGAAGAGCGCCAGAGACCAGATATTCATATCGTGGAATTTGACGTTTGTTTCGCCTATTTCGGCGCCACTTCCATTCAGTATTGGGTTACCCGTCCACGTCGCCCCCTTCTGGGTAATGAAGCCGCCTTCAAGGTTCAATATGCTCTTCTTGCCCAGATAGGTTCCCTGCCAGTAGGGGTTGGTCATGGGTTCGGTATCCCAGAAGTTGATGGCGTAGAACCCCTGATAGCGCTTGTGGTGCCCTTCTCGCGAGAACTGGGCCATGGTGGGCGAGATGGTCTCGAAGCTCGTGCCTGAGGTATTGATGGGGAACGGATCGCTGGCGGTGAACCGGTAATTGAACATGCCAATCTGGCCACGCAGATAAACGCTCAGACTTCTGTTGAAGATATCGGTACGGTCGGCGGTGAACTGAGCGAACAGCGGAATATCCATTGTCATGATGGTGCTGACGCTGGGGCTGCTGAAGCGCGACGCACCGTTCGCCATGACCAGGCCGCCACCCACGATCATCTGGTGGCCCTGGGTCAGGCGCAATTCACCGAAGGCGTCATGAAAGAAGGCCTGAATCTTCCTGTTGCCGACAGCTGTATCGACACCACTGTGCTGGGTACTGGCATCCTGCGTTAGAAAGTTGAAGTTGTTCATCCCGTACTGGGTATAAAAATACACCCGGTCGGTCAACTGCCCCTGCAACACGAAACGAGTCCGGCGCAACCCTATGTCCTGCGTGTCTTTCACGTCATGGCCCAGCACCTGGGAGCCGGGATTGTTCTCCTCGTGCCGCAGCCAGACCTGGTTCAGGAAGCCGAATTTCAGATACTGGCTTCCATCCTGATTCAGGTTCCATTTGAACGGGTCAGGCGACTTCCAGTTTGCATATCCGAAACCCTGGGGCTTGGGCGCGGGCGCGGGCGCGGTTGCGATGGCTCCCCCGGCTTTGCTGGTGGAAGGCAGCTCGGCTTCGCCTGCCGCGGCCCTTGGTGGTTTTTGGTCTGAGACCTTCTCGAAAGAACCCATGCGTACGCGCCCTTCCCCGGGCTCGGAGTAAATCTGCTTGGTTTTGGTATCTACATAAAGATCGATGACATAAGCCTTCGACGCATCCGATTCTACGGCTGCCGGTTTATCCTCGGCATGTACTGGAATTGAAAGTAAACAGCCTGACAGCAACAGCAGTGAAGGTTTATATCGCATTTACAATCTCCCGTATCGAGGTTGCGCTCCGGCAGAGCACCTCTTTAGCTAGTTATATTTGAGGAAAAGTGTGAAAAGCCTTGTTGCTTTTTATTTGTGATGCAAAATAGCATGCCGAATGTCAAAAAACTGTCAGGGTGAAGTGAAAAAACAGTGAGACACTCATCATTAAATGTTACTAAGTCCGATCCGGCAGCTTACTCAACAATCGACCTGAACTGTCCGTGCAATGTCCGCCACGTGCTCGCGCCGGCCGCGTCCGGCCTATACGAGCTTTCACGGGCAGACGCGCGATTGGCTTCATCGCGCCCCTTTTTACCCCTTTACCCTTTACAGCGATATGCCATGAAAGCCTTGCAGCATGCGGAGACAGGCTCGCTCCTCAACTGCCGGGTTAGATTAAATGAAAGAACCCTGTTCAGCAAGCAGTTTTTATGCAAAACCATTATGACAACGAGGTTTTTTCCGGGCGGAGCGAAGCGGGAGCCGAACGACGAATGGGACTGATGCCTGCGAATGCGCCGAGGAGGCCGGGCGCACGGGCGTGGATTGATTTTGGAACGCTATATTGGGATGCGCCTCAGCAGGAAATAGCTCGGAACCTTAGCCTCCCGCGGCGCCCCCTGCTGAGATATTGGTATCCACATCCGCATCCGGCCCGCACCAATCGGGCATGAACAGGATTCGGACGATCTTGTCGAGAAAATCTTCATGCGGCGGTATCGGGGGTCCGCACCAGCGCCGCCCCAGAGGCGCGGACGACTGGCCCGATGCCGTCTCCGCCTGACCGGGCAGAGTTTGCGCGGGAGCGGTTTCCGCTGCCGGACCGGAGCGGGCGGGGCCGCTATCCCATCCGGATACGCCGGTCTGTGGTTGGGATACGCATGCCGCGCAAAGAGAAATGGCACCGGCGAGCAGGAACCGGGCTGCGGTGTATCTCAGAGAAGCCCGGGTTTTTCTTCCCCGAAACGTCTCAAAGCTCCTGACTGTCAATCCGGGATCCCCACGGGGTCTTCCATGGGATCTGTTCAGGGATTTATCCGGGGATATGTTCAGGGTTTCCATTCTCCTCGATGACGTTTCGCCGGATTCATTGTTTACCAGGCCGGTCAACCTCCAGCGCCTCCCGCCGTAACGTTCTCATCCATATCCCTATTCGGTCCTTGTGGCGTATCGGGACCCCAGAGTATCCGCCCCAGCTTGCAGAGAAAATCTTCCTCATCCGCCGATGAATGCCCGCATCCGCTGCTATATTCCTGTTTTTGGGTTGACCAGCCCGAAGAGCCTGCCTGACGGGGCACGGCAGGTCCAGGGGCGGCTCCGGAAGTGGATCCTGAGATAGACCCGTGGGTAGGGCTGGGGGCAGGGCTGGAGGTAAAGCTGCCGAAAATTCTCGACAGCCAGCTCCTTTGATCCAGGGGGGACTCATTCCAGCCGGGTGCGGACTGACCGGCCGCGCCGCTTTGGGTGGCGGCAGTGGCACCGGTTTGGGCACTGGTCTGCGCATGGACGGTGTTCGACGCGGAAACGACCATGATGCCCGCGAACGCGGTGGCTGCCACGGAGTTTCTCAAAAGCGATACCTGTTTCATGATAATTCCTCTCTGGGTTCAGTCAAACAACAAAACTAGGCAATGCGGTATGGTGGATGATAATTATCGTATATGGGGAACGAAGATGGCGGAATGCCTGTAACCTCCACGCAACCCATCCGCAATCATCGCCAGAGCCCTGGCTTCCGATAGGGATACCGGCAACATTATGGAGCTGGCGGCATGATATATCGGTTCCGCTTTACTATGTTTACTACGTCAACCCGAATCCAGTAGGCCGGATAGGGTAAATTTGGTTCCTGGCTCTACTCAACCGAAGCTCGTCTCTTCAGTGCTGCAGCCTCAATTTCCCTACCGGACTTCCTATAGAGCTCCGCTAGATTGTTGAGATTTGCGATCACCTTCGGATGGTTGGGGCTTAGGGTTTTTTCCAGAATTGTCAACGAGCGAGTAAAGAGTGATTCGGCCTCCGCATATTGACCTTGAGCTTCATAGAGCGCGGCAAGATTGTT
>DASVYI010000012.1:0-3365 GCA_036392275.1 Nitrosospira sp.
AAATCGAGCAGATTCTCGGGATGCAGCCCCACCTGTTTCAATCCAAGTTTTTCCAGAATGCCTTCCCACAGCTTCCTGACAATATTTTCAGGGGTATCACTGACGGCAAGCAGTTGATTGCGGATTTGTGCCGGCACATCGGCCTGCACCGAATCCAGCGCACCCAGCTCTTCTATTTGCCAGTTGAACTGGCTGACGGCCAGGGGTTGCAGATCGAACAACAATGCGATGCGATAGATTTCCTTGCGTGCAATGAGCCTGTCCCTCACCTTGCAGACGGCTTGCTCCGCCTGCAAAGCCGCATCGTGCGCGAGTGCCGCGAAAATGTCATCGTCGCTGATGCGGCCCTGCCGGTAAAAAGCGCGGTTCTGAGTTTCCGGAAGATAGGCCGAGATACCGGTCAACTCCTCGAATTCGGCCAGGGCCTCTTCGAAAGGAAGATGCTGAAAACCATGGATCGTATTGTGGTGCACAAAGTCAAGAATCGGCGCCTGACCGGGCAGCACATGGTCAAGATGGTTCAATGCCTGCGTGATTTGCTCGCGCACGCCGGTCGCCTGACCGCTGGAAATCGAGTGTGCCTCATGCATCGCTAACCCTCCGGAATTCTTAACCTGATCAGGCCATTCATGTGCGAAGTGGTTGCTGCCGACAGATCGACCAGCGATGCGGGCAGCAGGCCGAACAACACGATGCCGCAGACCAGAATACCCAGGGCGAGCAGCTCGGGCGGCCTTAAATCTTCAATCTGTTTCATTTGCGGCTTGACCGGACCTGTAAACAGCAAACCGATGGTACGAATCGCGTAAGCGCTGCTGATCAGGATAGCCAGGCTGAAAAACACCATCAAGCCACCCCATTGCCGGAAACCCCCAACCATCGCATGGAGTTCCGCAACCGCCCCGACCGTGCCGGGCATGCCCATCGCCGCCAGCAATGTGATGGTCGTGAAAAACGCGAAACGCGGCATGACTTGAACCAGCGAGCTGTAGTCCTGAATATTGCGGGTATGCGTACGTTCGTAAAGCAGGCCGACCACCAGAAATAACGCACCCGCGATCAATCCGTGGGCACTCATCTGCAGAACCGCCCCGGTGAAACCGGTTTCGTTCAATGTCGAGATACCCAGCAGAACGATGCCCATGTGGCTGATCGAGGAGTAGGCGACCATGGCTTTGAGATCGCTTTGGCGCCAAGCCAGCAAACCGCCATAGATCATGCCGAACAGTGCCAGAAACACGAGCAGGTGTTGCAAGTCGAGGGCGGCTGCCGGCAGGAGCACCACGACCCGGAGCAGTCCGTATGCTCCCATTTTCAGGAGGATGCCGGAGAGAAGGATGCTGACCGGGCTCGGCGCTTCGACGTGCGCCAGCGGCAGCCAGCCATGGAGCGGGAAAACCGGCATCTTTACGCCGAAGCCGATCAGGAAACCGAGAAATGCCCAAACCTGCTGATCCCTGGGCATGGTCTCGGATACGCGGCTCATCGCGCTCATCAGGGATACGTGTTCCGGCACGTACTGATAGACCGCGATCAAACTGACCAGCATGAAAATCGAGCCGCCCATCGTGTACAGCACGAAATTGAGGCTTGCCGTCTGGCGCCGCTGTCCGCCCCAGCGGTCTATCAGGAAAAACATGGGAATCAGGGTTGCTTCCCAGAAAATATAGAAGAGCGACCAGTCCTGCGCGAGAAACACGCCCAGCATGCCAAATTCAGTCAGCAGTATGCTGATGTGATAGCCCTTGACGCCGACGCTGATACCGGAGGAAGCGAGCAGCGCTATTAAAGTGAGCAGCGTGGCCAATGCCACCATGGGGAGGGACAGACCGTCTACGCCCAGGGCATAGGCGCTGCCGACCTTGGGATTGATCGAGAAATATTCGCTGAACTGCAGGCCGGCGTCGCGCTGGTCGTAGCTGAAAAGCAGATAGCAGGTGAGTACAACGGTGATGCCGGCGAAGAATCTGCCTAGAGCGCGAGTGAATTCCTGGTCACGATCGGGGATGAGTGCCAAAAGAAAAGCCCCCACCGCCGGCGTCCAGAGAATTGCACTTAGAATTCCCATCGTCAGTTGTCAGTTATGGTCTTGTCTATTTATTTAACAAATGATTGCTAATCATGGCACGAACTCAGCATAAAAGTACAATTTTTTTAATTATTGTTGAATCTCTATGATTTATATGGTTTCCATGATGTTCACAAATTAATCACATATTCTGAATGTTTTTTTTACAATCAATCACATACTCAAGAGTTTACGGTAATCATGGCATGAACAAAGCATAAAAGACAGCTCGTTTGAAAATATTAGCGATTTTCCCTTGTGCTCACAAATTAATCACGGATCCGGGATATTCTCTTCACCACCATGTGGGTAGCATGCTAACAAGAGCGGTAATTTCTGGCAAAAAAACGCCGATAGGCAGGTGATTTCTCCGCGTCCACAATCAAGGGTCAATGCTACAAAAAACGCCCTCTAGAGTATTAAGAAAGCGCAGTTGCAAACGGATTGGCATCGCAGAATAGAATTCCCGGTAGGCACCATTCTGCCGAATTCCATTGTACCGCTACCCTGTCTGTGTCTGATCGCCTCCGATCGGCTTCAGTTACCAGTCATTCACGGGGAGACACATCCACAATGATCAGGCAGCGAAACCGGTTGGCAATTGAGAGTTGATCCGCTACAAAGTCCAGGCTTGACTGGGTCGACGCGGGTTTACGGCAGCCGCCGCGCTGCCTGCGATTCGGAGCGGCGTCCCGATCGATAGCGTAGCGAGAGTCCTTTCTCACGATAAACACGATACAACATTTCCACATCATGGCGAAAGCCTTCACGCTTGAGCAGCGTGCCAATCTTGCGATGGCCACGGCGCATCCCGCCGTGGCCAGCTCTTTCATGCGCAGCCGCCGCGCCGTCCGCGCGTCTTTGCAACTCTCGTAGCTGTAGATCCGTCGGGTAATTCCGATCAGACGACATGCACGTCGTTCGGGGGTGTACGGCAATTCTTGAGGTGATCCACGATGGCACACCAGGAAGCCGATTTCACCACCGCAAAACTCCCTTTTTTTTTATAAAGTGCGTATCGCCCAAACTCACATCGTTGGCGGCTACATACATCTTTATGAAGCTCATCAATGGAGAGGAATTCCTGCGCGACCATTAATTCCCGACCTCGCACTCGCATGTAGCAGCGATTGTCGTTGAAGCTCACACAACGAATCGAGAATCGCAATTCAAATCCTCAAACAAGCGGGTTCGCTCCAATCGGTCAATTCGGGCCATCTCAAATTTAATTTGGAGATTAGCCGAATTCTATTGAGTTGTGGCGACTTCTCGAAGAAATTGAATTCACAATACTTTT
>DASVYI010000013.1:0-5589 GCA_036392275.1 Nitrosospira sp.
CGTTGATCCATTTTTTTGAACTGCCGTAAAAATTTCCGTAAACCTGGGCACTTTCGAGGAACTCATCCTGTTTCTGCCTTTGCTCGAAATCTTCGCGGCTTATAAAGTGGTAATCCCGCCCGTCGACCTCTTCCGGGCGCGCCGGCCGGGTAGTATAGGAAACCGACAGGCTGATGCCTATTCCGGTTTGCAGCAACGCCTTGACCAGGCTGGTTTTTCCCGCGCCCGACGGCGCGCTGATGATAAACAGGTTACCCGGCGTTGTTGTCATATTTGAACGCATTCATCCCTTGCACGACACCCCACGGTTACGCCTCTTCCGGTTTCGACCTTATGAAGTGTACCAGTTTTCCGGCTAGCGGGATTGCGCGGACTGAACCCAGCGGACGATGTCCTGCATCCCCATGGCGCCAGACTGCCGCGCTATCTCGCGGCCTCCCTTGAACAGCACCAGAGTTGGGATGCTGCGGATGTTGTATCGCGCACCCAGCGCCTGTTCGTTATCCGTGTTCACCTTGGCCAGGCGGACGCGCGGCTCCAGCATGGACGCGGCTTGTGCGAACGCCGGGGCCATCATCTTGCACGGCCCGCACCAGGGCGCCCAGAAATCCACCAGCAGCGGGATATCGCTGCGATCGAGGTGCTTGGCAAAGCTTGCGGAAGTGAGCTCCACCGGGTGACCCGTAAATAGGGGCTGGTGGCATTGTCCGCAATTGGGATGCTGGTCGAGTCGCGCAGTAGGCACACGGTTGATCGCTTGGCAGTTAGGGCAGACGAGATGGAAGAATTCACTCATGAGATTCAACTCCAGATAACGAACTTCGATATTGCGTCTGAATAAGAACCATAGCGTGCTCCATACTTCATTGGGTTTGGCCGGCATACTGCAAATAACGGCGAAACTTGCTGGCTCTGGACATCCCGAAGGTGCTGATATCCACACGCGTTCCTTCGAAATCCGCGCCCGGTACACACCGGACCGAGTGCTGATTATTGCTAATCAACATGTCGATGTGCAGGACATTGCTATCAGCCAGGCGCGACATCAAAGCGGCCTGGCCGTTCGTGGAAAAACTTTGCGATATGTGCAGGCCTTGGGCGCGCCGTATGCAGGTTTTCATCCAGGCGAAGATGCTGAGGTATTCGGTCTCACAGGGAACCGACAGAAAAACTCACTCCAGATTCTGCACCTGCTCGCGCATCTGCTCGATCAGTACCTTGAGTTCGACGGAAATTTTCGACACTTCCGCATCGACCGATTTGGCCGCCAAGGTGTTGGCCTCGCGATTGAGCTCCTGCATCAGGAAATCCAGGCGCTTGCCAATGGCGCCGCCCTTGAACAAAACCCGTTCGACCTCTTCCAGGTGCGCCGTCAGGCGCGACAGTTCTTCATCCACGTCGATTTTGCCGGCAAATAGCGATAGTTCCAGCCGGATGCGTTCATCGTCGCAATTGATCATGGCTTCGTGCAGCCGCGACCTGAGCTTTTCCTGAAACGCCGCAAGCAGGGCGGGGACACGTGGGGTGACTTCTGCTGTCAGATGGCGCATCCTGCCGAGACGTTCCAATAGTATGGCTCGAAGTTTTTCACCTTCGCGGGCACGTGCCGCGGCAAGCTCATCCAGAGCGGCGCGCAGCAAATCGATGCAAAGCTCACCCAGATTTTCCGCGGGAAACGCGTTGGAGCCAAGTATTCCGGGCCAGCGAACGATATCCGCTACGTCCAGTCCCCGCGCGCTGGGTAGCGCTTCCCTGACGGTACGATCCAGTTCCAATAACTTCTGGAGCATATCCGAGTTGATGAGCTGGAGATCTTCAGCGCCCCCGATCCGCGAGAAATTTACCCGGCAATCGACCTTTCCCCGATTGAGCCGCGAGGTCAGCAATTCCCGCATTGCCGCCTCCAGCGAACGGAGTTCGTCCGGCAGCCGGAACTGGATGTCGAGGTAACGGTTATTGACCGAGCGCAGCTCGAGATTGAGCGCACCGTAAGGCAATTCCTTCGTAACCACGGCGTAGCCGGTCATGCTGTAGATCGTGGTTAACTTATCCACTGGCTGGTCCCCGATGCGTTAAAATACTGCGGATTATGCCACAGCGCCTGCGCGTTCCGGCGCGCCTCCGGCTGATCGCAGCGTAAATCGTTGTGCAAATCGCGCCGGAGTCTACGCCAGATGTAACACCGCCAACGACTTGTCATTAATGAAAAGGTGATCCATTCAATGCGCCCCAGCCTTCGCAATCCCGCTCAACTCCGCCCTGTGGAAATTATCCGGCATTACACCAAATATGCCGAGGGCGCGGTGCTGATCGCATGCGGCGATACGAAGATATTGTGCACGGCCAGTGTGGGCGAGAGCGTGCCTTCGTTTCTCAAGGGCAAGGGGCAGGGCTGGCTTACCGCGGAGTACGGCATGCTTCCGCGCTCCACCGGGGAGCGGATGCAGCGGGAAGCGGCCAAGGGCAAGCAATCGGGCCGAACCATGGAAATTCAGCGCCTGATCGGACGCGCGTTGCGTTCCGTGATGGACCTGACAAAGCTCGGCGAACGCACCATCCAGATTGACTGCGATGTGATTCAGGCCGATGGTGGCACCCGTACCGCCAGCATCACCGGCGCTTTTGTTGCGGTGCATGATGCCGTGGAGAGCCTGCTGCGCCGGCAGATGATACAGACGACGCCGATACTCTCGCATGTCGCGGCCGTGTCCGTGGGCATTTTTGAGGGCATACCCGTGCTCGATCTGGATTATCTCGAGGATTCCCAGTGTGACACCGATATGAACGTGGTCATGACGGGCGATTTTGGCATGGTGGAAATGCAGGGAACCGCCGAAGGCGCCCCGTTCAGCCGGGAAGACCTGGATGCCATGGTCGATTTGGCGCGACAGGGGATTCGGGAACTCATCGAGATCCAAAAAAAAGCATTGGCGACAGGCTGAATTACCGGGTATGCGAAAACTTGTCATTGCGAGCAGCAACACCGGCAAGCTGCGGGAAATCGGCCATTTGCTGGCGCCATTGGGAATCGAGCCGGTGCCGCAGGCCGCGTTCAATGTGAGCGAAGCCGACGAGCCACATTGCACTTTCGTCGAAAACGCGCTTGCAAAAGCGCGCCATGCGGCGAAATTTACCGGTCTTCCATCCCTGGCTGACGATTCCGGTATTTGCGTGAATGCCTTGAATGGCAATCCGGGTGTTTTATCGGCGCGTTATGCGGGCGAACCCCGGTCCGACGAGCGGAACAACCGGAAGCTGGTCGAGGTGTTAAGGGATCAGGCCGACCGCAGAGCGCATTATTATTGCGTAATAGTGCTGGTGCGCCATGCCGGGGACCCGCAACCCATCATCGCCGACGGATCCTGGCATGGCGAGATCATTCCGGAGCCGCGCGGTGAAGGCGGTTTTGGTTATGATCCGTACTTTTTTTTGCCTGAGCTGGGTAAAACCGCGGCGGAACTTCCGATGGAGTATAAAAATCGAATCAGCCACCGGGGGAAAGCGCTGGCGCGGCTGATCGAAAGCATCAGACAGGAAATACTTTAAATCAGCGTTCTCCTGACACAACTCGATCATAACTGAATCGGCATCTTTTACCCTAGTTTGTTGTCTCTCGACTTGATCATGACAACAATCATTTCCCCCGCATCCATATCCGGCACTCAATTGCCGAGGTTGAAGTCGCTGCCTCCGCTGAGTCTTTATATCCATATTCCTTGGTGCGTGAAGAAATGCCCCTATTGCGATTTCAATTCGCATGAAGTCCGCGGCCAGAGCGGCGATCCGCCGGAAAGTGAGTATGTCGCGGCGCTCATGCGTGATCTCGAGGCAGCGTTACCCCTGGTCTGGGGTCGCAAGGTGGTCAGTGTATTTTTCGGTGGTGGCACCCCCAGCCTGTTCAGCGCCCGGTCCATCGATACCATTCTTTCGGCGGTGCGAGCTTTGCTGCCGCTGGAGCTGCTTGCCGAGGTGACGCTGGAAGCCAATCCGGGAACGTTCGAGGTGCAAAAATTTGCCGATTTCCGCGCGGCGGGTATCAACCGCCTGTCCGTCGGCATCCAGAGCTTCAACCCCAGGCATCTTCAGTCCCTGGGCCGGATACACGATGCCGGCGATGCGCATCGGGCGGTGGAAATCGCCCAGAAGAACTTCGACAATGTGAATCTCGACCTGATGTATGCACTGCCGGATCAGACGTTTGAAGAGGCACGCAAGGACATCGACACAGCGGTCTCGTGCGGCGTCGCACATATTTCGGCTTATCATCTGACGCTGGAGCCGAATACCTTGTTTCATCGTTATCCGCCGCCACTCCCCGATGACGATTTGGCGGCGGAAATGCAAATCATGATCGAGCAAACGCTCGCGGCCGGGGGCTACGTCAACTATGAAACTTCCGCATTTGCCCAGGCAGGGCGCGAGTCACGCCACAACATGAATTACTGGCTCTTCGGCGATTATCTGGGCATCGGCGCAGGCGCTCACAGCAAGATAAGCTTTCCCGACAGGATCATCCGCCAGGTACGCTACAAGCAGCCCAAGGAATACCTGTCCAAAGCGGCATCGGGGGTACCCGCTTCCGGCCCTGTCATGGAACAGCACGAAGTCGCGCGCAACGACCGGGCATTTGAATTCATGATGAACGCGCTGCGCCTTACGGAAGGCTTTGCAACGGAGGCATTCGTGGAACGTACCGGCCTGCCCATCACCACCATTCAGCGCCAGCTGGACGAAGCCGAGCGGCGCGGCCTCATGGCGCGCGATTACCGGCGCATCGCACCCACGCATACCGGCAGGCGCTTCCTGAATGACTTGTTGCAGATCTTTCTTCCGGAGAAGCGCGAAGCGTAAGTTCTGGGGTTATTTTTTTAGGGCTGCTTTTTCCGGAATATCAGATCCCATACGTCATGCCCCAGCCGTAAACCGCGCTGTTCGAACTTGGTCAGAGGGCGGTATTCCGGTTGTGATGCATAATCGGTAGCGGTATTGGCCAGTTGCGGCTCATTGCTCAACACCTCCAGGATTTGCTCCGCGTAATCCTTCCAATCGGTCGCGATATGGATGTACCCCCCATGCTTCAGGCACCGGCAGAGCAGCGCAATGAACGCGGGCTGTATCAGCCGGCGTTTGTGGTGGCGGGTCTTGGGCCATGGATCGGGGAAGAAGATGTGCACGCCGTCCAGGCAGTTGAGGGGTAGCGCATGCTGCAGCACTTCCACTGCGTCGTGCTGGATGACGCGCACATTCATCAGTCCGAGCTCATCGATCCGCTTGAGCAGGCTTCCCACCCCGGGCGTGTGAACTTCAACGGCAAGATAATCATGCTCGGGATGCGCCAGTGCGATCGAAGCGGTGGTCTCACCCATGCCGGAACCGATCTCGAGAAACCGGGGCGCGCTTCTTCCAAAAGCATTGTCCAGATCAAGCAGTTTTTTTTCAAAGGCAATACCGTATTTCGGCATCAGCAAGGCGTGGGCGCGGTGCTGGGCGTGGGAGACACGGCCCTGGCGAAGAACAAAGCTGCGGATGGGTCGATGCTCGGCCATATCACGGCAAAAACCGGAAGAAAGTCCGGAAAAAAGCCCGGTA
>DASVYI010000014.1:0-14951 GCA_036392275.1 Nitrosospira sp.
GATCTGGGTATAGCCGGGAATACTGCGTTGCAACACCTGGAGCGGGTTTGATCCGATTTGCATCAATCCATTCAGCTCAAGTTGTAAGAAAGCCGCTGTGGTGGTTCTTTGTGTTGCGGTAGTGAGATGCTGGAATACGAACCGCAACGACCAGCAACAGGCATTATACTCAAGTCCCGCCAGTCCTTCCAGAATTGTGCGATCCTGCAAGGAATAGTTTATGCGCGCGACCGTTTGCCACTTTTCAGTCCACCGCCATTGGGTCGAGGCGTCGATCTGATGCAAGACGTCGCGGGTAAAACGGTAGCCCAGATTGATCACTTTGCCGGGCTCCGGACGATAGCTGAGGCCGGACCGCACCACCTCGGTGCGGAACATTCGCTGATCAAACTGCATGCTGGTATCGGTACTGAGCGTCGGCGTGAGAAATCCTGATACCGCGGCAATGAAATCCGGCCTTCTGCTGATGGTATTGGGTTGGTCCAGCGTTATCCGGCGCTCTATGAAACTGAGTTGCTGGCCCACGGCAACGCGCAAACGTTCCTTGCCGGAGCCGGGCTCTATCAGGCGCGACGTAAGCGCAAACGTAACCTGGTTTGCATCGTTGATGCGATCGCTGCCGCTGAAGCGGTTTTCAGTCAGCATCTGGGCAAAACTGAAGTCGGTTTTAGCCGAGTCGAAATTGGGCAGATTGGCCTGGTCGCGGAATGGCACATATACATAAAAAAGACGCGGCTCAAGGGTTTGCGTGAACTTCTCGCCGCCCAATTCCATGCTGCGATCGAACGCGATGCCGCTGTCCACGCTGAATAGCGGCAAGGTCCGGGTCGGATTCGATCCCGGCGATGTGTCGAGGGCATCCAGGTAGTACCGGGTGTGATGTATACCGATCTTGGGTGTGATGTAGCCAAACGCGCTGCGCATGGGGTAGCTGACGCTGGGAAAGAGCACTAGGCGCTGCCCGCTCACCAGGGTCGGGTGGGAAAAATTCGTCCCGCTGCCGAAGAAATTAAAGTCCGCTCCAAAAACATTCGGTTTATTTATGTTCAAGGTTGCCTGTGGCAGGCGCTTGTAGGGGGCCACGATGGGTGCACGCGGATCCTGGATGGTTTGGAACTGTTGCGCCATCGCGGTAAGACTCAACGTACCTTCATCCCCGAGGTTGCGGTTGTAACCCACCACTGCCTGCTGCAACAGGTTGGTTCGCGAAGTCAGATTCAGGTTGTTGCCGAGATCGCGGAAATAGGTATCATCGGATACCCGGTTATAGTCAAGGCGGCTCCACCAACCGTTGGTCAGGTTCTGATTGTGCCAGATTGACGTGCGCCAGCGGCTACGCCCGGTGTCCAGGTCATGCGGCAGCACATCAAAAAGCGCAGTGCCGCTCGAGTAATTGGTCAGATAGCGGAACTCGTTGTTCAACGCGATTCCCCGCTTGGACATCAAGCGCGCGGAAATCGTGGCATCGTAATTGGGCGCGATATTCCAGTAAAATGGCACCGTGAGTTCGAGCCCCGTTTTGACATTGGTACCGTATGTGGGTGCCAGCAAGCCGGATTTGCGTTCCTTGCTGAACGCGAAATTCATCCAGGGTGTGTAAAAAAGCGGCACGTCCTTGAACGTCAGTTTAACGCCGCGGCCGGTGCCCGCTTTTTTGGAATTGTCGACTTCTATGTCGGCAGCTTGAATGAACCAGGAATCGTCCCCTGCCGGGCAGGTCGTATAGGTTGCGTGTTGAAGCCGGTACTTGTTCTCCCCTTCGAATCGCAGCAATTCGGCATGGCCGCGGCTGCTGGCATCCTTCAGACGGTAGCTCGGCTGGCTCAATTCCCCGGTTTTGCTCCCCAAATTGAACTTGAGCCGCGAGCCTTCCAGGATATCTCCGCGCTGTTCGACCCGCACCGCGCCCTCAGCTTCGCCATCCTCGGTGATTTCGTTATATTTCATCCGGTCTGCGGAAATGAATTGATCGCCGTTGGCCAGCTCAGCCTTGCCGATAGCCTCGATATCTTGTCCCGGGTGGCCTTGCAGGCGCTCGGCCGCCACAAATATGGGTTTGTTTTTGGTAGGCTCGGCAGGGGTGGCAGCTGTCGCCAGCGCGGCTCGGGTCTCCGGTTCCGCCTGTCCTCCCAAACGCAGCTTGAGGTCGCTCTCCTGCTCGAAGTTACCACGGATCTGATCGCCTCCGACACGCGCAAATTGATCGTTAATCGTTCCCGGTCCGGGCATGGCCATTCTGCCTCCCTCCTGCGAAGGCGCCGTTGCGACACCCGAGGGTGTCCGTGTTGTGGTGCGCAGCGTGGCTTCACCTTCATGCAGGGCGTGTTCCGCCACGTTTTCAACACCGGCAATTGCTGGCTGGCTCTCCTTGTGTTCGGCATCGGCAGCAGAAACGCCAGCGGCGGGTCCACTTTTTACCGCTGGCGATGTATAGTTCCGCTGTGATCTGGATCGAAGCCCTTCCGGCGGGCTGGCAGGCTGCTCCCCGGCTGAGATGGCGGAGCTGCTGCGCAGCTCCGTCTCGCCTTGGGCTTCGGATTCATACTCGTGACGCCCCTGTATAGGCTCGGCATCGATAGGCACGGGTTTATTGCGGTTGCTTGCCTTCCGGCCGGGAGAGTCGACGCGTTCCGGTATGTTCTTCAATTCGGGCGATGGCGCTTCGGCGCGTGCGTCACATGCAAGACAAAGTAATAAAACTGACCAGCAAATAGGACGGGAAAAACGCGATCTCATGTGGGGGTATTCATCCCGGAACAGTATTTTCCATACGGATGAATTGCCGTTTTCAGAATAGTAAATCTCGCATCATGATTATCGGAGCGTGAGGGTGCATCGCGGTATTGAAGCTGGTATCGTGAAAATCAGGGGATGCCTCGCACTGATGAGTCACACTTGGCCCACACTTGGCCCAATGAGCCGACATTGGGACACTTGACCGGACCGGACCAGACTTGACAGCGAAATCGGCGAGAGAACAAAAAACAGTAAGTGTAACAAAAAACCGGCCCGGCGATATTTTGTCGATACCCATTTTTCCAAAGTCGATCACGGCAGACGGGTAAATTCATTTTTCCCGCGTGCTACGCGATTGGCGGCCATTCATATTCAGGAGTCAAGACTTGCATATCCATATTCTCGGCATTTGCGGCACATTCATGGGAGGCATCGCGGCAATCGCGCGGGAAGCCGGCCATCGGGTCACCGGCTGTGATGCGGGCGTTTATCCACCCATGAGCACTCAGCTGAGTTCTCAGGGGATCGATCTGACCGAAGGTTATTCCCCGGAACAGATCGAGGTGAACCCCGATCTGTACGTGATCGGCAATGTGGTGACGCGAGGCAACCCTCTCATGGAGGAAATCCTCAACCGTAATCTTCCCTATATCTCGGGACCTCAATGGTTATCGGAGAATGTGCTGCGCGGTAAATGGGTTCTGGCAGTCGCGGGGACCCACGGCAAAACGACGACCAGCTCCATGCTCGCATGGATACTTGATTATGCGGGAATGGCGCCGGGATTCCTCATTGGCGGCATTCCCGAAAATTTTGGCTTGTCCGCCAGGCTTGGAGATTCACCTTTCTTTGTTATCGAAGCGGATGAATACGACACGGCTTTTTTTGACAAGCGTTCCAAGTTTGTTCATTTCCGCCCCAGGACGGCAATTCTCAACAATCTGGAGTTCGATCACGCCGACATCTTTGCGGATCTTGCGGCGATTGAGCAGCAGTTCCATTACCTGATACGAGTCATCCCTCAAAACGGCCTTATCGTCAGCAATGGGCGGGAGGAGAGCCTTGAGCGTGTTCTGGCCAGGGGTTGCTGGACGCCGGTTGAAAAAGTGGGCGTTGTGGACGGCTGGCAGTCTGATGTTCTGGCAGATGGCTCAACTGCTGTTTCCTTCAAGGATGAGCCTCAGGGAGTGCTGCACTGGGAACTTCTGGGGGAGCATAATCGCATGAATGCGCTTGCCGCGGTGGCGGCCGCGCGTCATGCGGGCGTGCCGGCCAACATAGCCGTCGAGGCGCTGATGCAATTCAGGAACGTCAAGCGCCGCATGGAAGTACGGGGAGAGGTCAGGGGTATTACGGTCTATGATGATTTTGCTCATCATCCCACGGCAATCCGGACAACTCTCCAGGGTTTGCGCGTCAAGGTGAACGGCGCGCGTATCATCGCTGTCCTGGAACCGCGGTCCAATACGATGAAAATGGGTGTCTGGAAGAACGATCTGGCCGGCAGCCTCGTGGCATCAGACCTGGTGTTCTGTTATTCCGCCAGCCTGGGATGGGACGTCGAAAGCGCACTGGTTCCCATGGGTGCAAAGGCTCGCGCCTATGGCAGCCTGGAGTCGCTGATCGCGGCTATCGCAAGCGCCGCTCATCCCGGCGACCATATACTCGTCATGAGCAATGGCGGCTTCGGCGGCATCCACGAGAAACTGCTCAAGGCCATCTCTGAAATCGGCGCGCAGTAATTTTTTGCGAAATTGCGGGTTGGCGGTTCGCTCAATACCTGGCTGGCTGGCGGCTGGCGGTCAACCCGGCTGTAAACCGATTCCGCGGTGATCCCGCTCAGAGGTTATTGGATACCCCTTTGCAATTTTCCCCAATCCATCGGCCGCTGGTATCGGCGTGATCATTGATGGGAGTCCCGCGCACGGTACCGTTGAACTCGGTTTGCCCCGAGAACGTTTCCGGATCGGTAAACACTCCCTCGGCTTTTCCGCTTCCCTTGATCTCCGGCCCCGCGCAAATGAGATCAAGTTTGTAGCCATTTTCCGTTTGTGCCGTTTTCTTGACGCTGCAACCCGATTGTCGCTGATGAAAATAGTCGGGGACTTTTTGCTCCGCCATTTGTGGAGTGACACAGATTTTGGAGGTTGCCGCGCCATTCTGGATCCGGGGCATGACGACGCCATATTGCATGGCCAGTTTTGACAATTTTTGCAATTGATCCTGCGGAATTTCGGGCACCAGGCCCAATAACGCCGAGGTGGTCGTTACTTCCCACAGTCCGGGGCGCGCAGTGATTTCCGCAGCGCCCAATGACGGCGTCAACAGCAGCAATAAGCCAAAAAGATGGGTTTTTCGCATGGTGCCTCCTGGAGTGCCAACACGTCATCATGAGTAATATACCCCTACTCGCCACCATCTGGCCGGGATTCGATGATATAACGTAAGAAAATTCGTATTTTCGGCGATGAGTTCGTGCCTGAATAACGAACGATTGGCCGCCGTGGTTGACTCTTTTTAGAGATGGAACCGGAGTGGGGGCGTATGCCATGCAGAAAAGCGTTGCCATGATGATGCCGAAACCTATGTTTTTTTTGTACATCCTGCTGACCTTGCTTTGTGCTTCGCCCGGTGCCTGGGCAGGTATGGGCGATGGCGAGCTTATCACTGCGGCAAGAAACGGAAATCTGTCACGAGTCAAAGCACTGCTTGCCGGCAAGGCCGATGTGAATGCAAAAACCGATGACGGTGTCACCGCACTGATCGCGGCATCTGAAAATGGTCATGAAGATGTCGTACAAACACTGCTCCGGGCCAAGGCCGATGTAAATGCGAAAATGGGCAATGGCGCCACTGCGCTGATGCGCGCCTCGCAGAGGGGTCACCAGCCAGTGGTGAAAGCGCTGCTTGCCGCCCATGCGGATGCGAATGCACGCAGGAGCGACGGCATAACGGTGCTGATGCAGGCCTCCCAAGAGGGACAGGTCGAGATAGTACGGATGTTGCTTGCCGCCGGAGCCGATGTGAATGCACGGCTGGGCAATGGCGCAACCGCATTGATGCTGGCGTCGCAGATCGGCCAGGCAGGGGCGATAAAAGCGCTGCTAGCTGGCAAGGCCGATGTGAATGCCAAAGCGGGCAACGGCGTTACGGCACTGATGCTGGCATCGAAGTATCGCCACCAGGATGTGATAAAACTCCTTCAAGATGCCGGTGCGAAATAAACACAGCCGGGAAAATCGCGATCACCGGAAACGCAAGCCGGGGATCGTCTCACGAGCGCACCCGCGCCAGCCTGGTGATGATGGCAAGGCATGGCGGGCGCGGCGGGCGATGCAGGGAGACGGTAGGGCCGTTTCGTTTACTGCGTTTATTGCGGAGTCCAGGAAAGATCGTACTCCTCCGGGAAGGGGCCGGATTTGTAGTCGATCGGGGCCTTGGCCGTTATGTCCTGCCGCAGTAAGACCTGACGTACCATTTCCGGAATCATGACACCGCCCACGTAGCGCCCCAGGCATTCATGGCTGCCAAAACCGAAGTGGCAGTAGTTATACCAGTTGCGTTGCGGAATGAACTCATCCGGCGACTCGAACGCGCGTTCGTCGAACATTGCGGACAGCGTAACCGGCAGCACATAAGTACCGGTGTGAAGAACGGTTTCATGATCCGTGCCTTTGGCGACGGTGTAGTCGCTTGCGGTGGTACGAAATAAATATGGGGTAATCGGCACGAAACGCAGGGCTTCCCAGACAATGCCGTCAAATTCCTTGGGATCATCCTGTTGGGCCGCGGTTTTTGCTTTCTCAAGCCACTCCGGATGTTGCATCAGGTACTGGATAACCTGGGCGACGGCTTGCGAGGTCGTCTCGATTGCCCCGATCAGAAGGCCGCCGGCATTGATTCCCAGGCGTTTGATGTCGAAATTCAGTTGCTTTGGATAGCTCGTGCGCAACATTCTGGTGACGATGTCATCGTCCAGCCGCACGAGGGTCGAGAGCGTTATTTGCTCCGCTTTCACCTGCAATGTGCGGCGTGCAATGAGCTCGACGATGAATTCACCCAGTTTTTTGCCGGTTTCATTGTGGCGATCGATGACGGACTGGGATCTTTCGGGGGGTAGCAAGTCGAAAGGCTGGTTGTGAAAAGTGTCATACTGGTTCCAGTAGGACCATTCGATCAAGTCCGATCGCTTTGCCCCGGTCAGCCCGAAATATTCCCTGACCAGGGTTGCGGGCACCATGCGGCAATAATTATTGACCACCTCGATATTTCCATTGGCGTCATCGAGGATTTCCTTGCTGACCTTGGCCACCATGTCGCGCACCGCTGGCAGATCGTCGCGATTCAACATGCACTGCATCAGGGATTTTTCCCGCGTGTGCAATGCATCATCGTCATGCATCATCAGATAATCGCCCATTTTCGAAACGTATGGCTCAACCGTGAATACTTTGGGCATGTTCAGTACTTCCCTGCAATCATCGAAACGCGTGATCAGGGTGAATTTGGGAGTAACCAGAATAGGTCGTTTCTCGCGTAACTCCTTGAAGAATGGCAAAGGTTCCGTATCCATCCAGCGGCGGGCCAGGAAAGGCTTGTCTGCGTCGGCGGCGGCATCATATTGTTCCAGGTAGCTCGTCATCGGTTGCTCCCTTATTGAAGTTTTGAATAATGGTATGCGATTCAACTCATAATGTTTTCAAGTATTCCAGCAAATCGAGCCGGTCCTCCTTGGACATGGGATACAGGCATTTTTCTTTGACGGATGCATCCAGGTCGGCATCCTTGATCTGCTCGTTTGCACAGAGTTCCCGGATTTTAGGGTCTACACGTCCGTCCGATTCGTCCGCAAGCCTTCTGGCTCCGTACTCGTGGCCGGCATTACTGTTTCCCTTGGTGTAGCCTCCCAGGTCATCCTTGATGCCCTTCGTGTTGAATATGAAACCACCATACCCGCTGTTTCTCAGACCGACCTTGACCGGATCGAATTCACGCGACCCCACTTCAAACTCGTCAGGCCGGTATTCCCCATCATCGGGGTCTCCCAGGCGTTTCTTGGGCAGTAATAAATCGTAAAGTGTGGGCACCGAGCCATTGTGCAGGTAGGGCGCAGTCGCCCAGATACCGTTCAACGGGCGTGCCTTGTAGGCGCTCAGCGAAGCCACCGGGTTGGCGGTGGTGTCCGGATCGTAATCTCCCTGCTTCATGGACGCTTTGATCTTGTTATCACGAAACCCTGTTGCCAGATTATAGATCCACTCACCCCAGCGCTGCAGGAACCACTTGTCGGGTTCCGGCGTTGCAACAACGCCTATGGTTGCTTTTGTCAGCAAGGCTGCAACCGGTGCTTTGCGGTCAAGCAGGATATCTCCAACACTGAAGTTCACGTACTGGTTGCGCAGGACGCCTGAGAAACCCTGATAAGTTACCGCGTTTTGTGCCATCTGGGAATCTGTTCCGGCGTCGCTGGCCTTTGACATGCGCGCCACGACGCGGCGATCCGGGTCGTCGGGAATTATTCGTGCGTGACAACCCACGCAATGCTTATTGAATAATGATCTTCCATTCGTCAGGCGAGAATGGTCGATACGGCCAAGAATACCCTCTGGCCACTGTGGTGATTGAAGATTCCAGAGACGCGCTTCAATACGGCGCAGGTTCATGACATTCACGGAAGAGTCAAAGCTGATATGCTTGCCATAGAGGCCCTGCCCGGTAATCAACGAGGGTAGCGAAAAACCATCCCTTTCCGTCCAGTCGAGCGTTCCGAACACCCCGATCGCTTCCCCCGTGTTGCGGGCAATGGCTTTCAATCCGGCATTCTCGGTAAGACCGTTCCATTGAACATAATCGTGCCGGGGAGTATCCCATAGGAATGGGTAGCTGACTGGCGCATTGGGTGAGTTGAATACCTTCTTACGGAGATTTCCGAGTGCCTCCCATCCGTTATCTTCACTCAACCGGGTTACAATCTCTTCGAATATCTGATTGCGCTGAGCACCGGTAAGGACGTTGCCTGCCTTGTTTGTCAATGATTTAAGTTCCGCTTCGGTCAAGGCCCGGTTGCCCATTATGTTGGGGTCACGCAGCAGTTCGCTAAGCTCTCTCACGCTTATGATGTGTTCCAGTACCCGGTTGTAGATGCGTCCGAATGCGTCCAGCCGTCCGTAGCCATAGTGCGTCGTGCTGTAGTTGATGGTTATGTAATTCGCCAGACGTCTGCGATATTCATCTAGATCGGTAAGAACCTCCGCTTCGGTCTTATAGGAACCTCTCGCCAGCACATTCTGAACAAAACGCTTTTTGATTTCGTCATTCCTCTGGGTCGCCAGCAGCGCCTTGACGAGGTCCCTCATGAATCCTTCCATGTCGGCGATCGCCGGACCTCCATCGATTCTTATACCCTTGCCCTTGTAGTTCAGTTGCGCGGTATGGCAGGCAGCGCAGGTCAACCCGACATAATCCTTGCCCTTGTAGGTATCCTTGACAAAGCCAACCGGTAACCCATCGGGATTACTGGAAGTGGCCTTTTGCGGAAGATAGCGGTAGCGATTCATATTCTCGTTGGAGCGGAACGGCTCGGATTTGCCGGTTTGCTCCAGTGTCAGAAAAAAATCGTAGGGCATCATGTTCGATCCCTGGGTGACGTTATAAAACCAGAGACTATCGGCAGGTGCCCAATTCTGGGGAAGGTATTCGACCGTGTCGAAACGATCCCCGAAAACGTCCTGCTTGACAGTCGTTGCACCGCGGTCCGGATCGGTATCACTCAGCGCCGCGCAGGACGGCAAGAGCGAGACAGCCAGAAATAGCACAGGAATGAGATTTATACGCCGTTCTCCCAGCGTAACAGATGCTTGGTTCAAAGCAGCCCCCTTTAATAACGGAAGTGATGAAGACGTGCGGATTCGGGAATTTTTCATTTCATTATAGTTGATTCCGGCCAAATATCAGGAAATGATGAGCTTGAGCATTATAACCATCGACCGGGAGAGGTGCTGCGTGTAAAAGCCGGAAATTCGATACGTGAAATCCCGGCCAATACCCTGCGTCCTGATGGTTTATCCGGGTTAAAAATTGGCGCATGCAAACTTCTTGCAGGTATTCTCATCTAATCGCGGAAACACCCATAAGACAATCATTCTTTCAAACACGTGCAGAGGGGTGTTTTTTATAGGGGCTCGATTTCATAGTCCTGGCGGCTAGCCGGCCAGACTGAGTCGAGCACGTCAAGACTGCCTTTCGGGCTATAATTTGAAAGCTGGGAATCTCTGAAACTTCTGGAACAGGCGCCTGTCATGTAACCGTGCAGTAAGCATCCAGTAAGCGGAAAGTTTATTCAGAGACTCCCGGACCAGGCCGCACTCCCGAATTTCCATCGATCCAGCTGCAAGAATAAAGCATTCATGAATGTTTTTTATGAAGAGGAAGGGACCTTCAAGGTAGGCGCCGTCCTTGCCGATAACACAACATCGCTGCAGGTGGAGGCACCCCATGGCAGACGCGCCAAAATAAAGGCTGCTTCGGTATTGCTGCGGTTTGATGCGCCATCGCTATCCGAATTCATGGATCTTGCCCAGAAAACGGCGGAGGATCTGGATCCCAATTTTCTTTGGGAGTGCTGCGAGAGCGAGGCGGAATTCGCCAGCGATGCGCTGGCCGCGGACTATTTCGGCCATACCGCGACTCCCGAGGAAGCAGCGGCCGTATTGATCCGGCTGCACAGCGCGCCGATGTACTTCTACAAAAAAGGGCGTGGACGGTACAAGGCTGCGCCGTCGAAAGCGCTCGAGGCGGCGCTGGCCAGCCAGGAGAAAAGGCGCCGGCAGGCGGAACAGCAGGCTCACTATGCGCAGTTACTGAGCGCATTCACCCTGCCGGAAGAGTTCAAGCCGCAACTACCCAGTCTGCTCTACCGGCCGGACAAGAATACAGTCGAGTGGAAAGCGCTGGATGCCGCGTCTACCGCGACGAAGCTGAGCGCATCCAGGCTGCTGGAAAAGTGCGGCGCAATTCCTTCCACGCACGACTACCATGTCAACCGCTTCCTGCTGGAACATTTTCCCCAGGGCCCGGGCTTTGGCGAACTTGACTCGGGCGAGTTGCTCGACCCCGCAGACATGCCGGTTGCGGATGTGGCTGCCTTCAGCATAGACGATGTCACCACGACAGAAATCGACGACGCTTTTTCCGTTACGCCGCTGACCCTGGGCAGTTTCCGGGTCGGGATACATATTGCGATCCCCACGTTGGGCATCGCGCCTGGTTCCCCATGGGATGCGGTGGCCTCGCAACGCCTTTCGACGGTTTACCTCCCCGGAAGCAAAATCACGATGTTGCCGGACACCGTGATACAGCACTACACATTGCGCGAAGGCCACTTGTGTCCCGCGCTTTCGATGTACCTCGACGTGGCCGATGATTTCACGGTTACCGCGACAAGCAGCCGCATCGAGCGGGTAAACATCGCCGCCAACCTCAGACACGACACGCTGGAGGAACACTTCAACGAATCCACGCTTGCGGGAGGCAGCCTCGATCATCCTTTCGGTGCCGAATTACAGGCGCTGTGGAATCTTGCGTGCCGGATGGAAGCGCTCCGGGGCAAAGCCAACGATGGTAATAATGAGCGTGTCGATTACAGTTTCAACGTCAAGGATGATCACGTTATCATCACTCAACGCCGGCGAGGTTCGCCCATTGACAAGGTGGTGTCAGAACTGATGATTTACGTTAACGCCGAATGGGGCAAGCAGCTTGCGGATAACAGCATTGCCGGCATTTATCGCAGCCAGGGTGGCGGTAAGGTCCGCATGAGCACCTCCCCCGCTCCGCATCAGGGGTTGGGTGTTTCCCAGTACGCATGGATCAGTTCGCCGATGCGCCGCTACGTCGATTTCATCAATCAACGCCAGCTCGTCGCACTGCTGCGAGGCGAAGTGCCGCCCTACACCCGAGAAAGCGAGAGCCTGCAAACATTCATGCGCGATTTCGAAGCGGCTTATGAGGTCTACGGAGATTTTCAGCGCGGCATGGAGCGCTACTGGTGTTTACGCTGGTTGTTGCAGGAAAAAGTGGAGATAACAGGGGCGCAGGTCTTGAAAGAAAATCTGGTGAAGCTGGATCGCCTGCCCTTGATAACAAGGATATGCTCCTTGCCGGATATGCCGCCGGAAACAAGCATCGAATTGGAAATTTCCCAGATCGATCTGCTGGAACTCACGTTCAATGCGAGATTCCTGCGTAAACTCCAGGCGTGAAATTTTGCCATCAAATCGTGACGGGAAAGTCCAATGTTATTTACAATATGAGGCAATCCTTGCGCGGCGCGCTTTGCTAATCATACTGACAAGCATTTTCCGGCATTGAGTGCAACCTCGAATATTTCCGGTCTTAATTCGGCCCATCTTCATGATTGGTTGCTGAACCGGTCGTCACATTTGACCGTGGCAATATTGGTATCGCTGGTCATCCACGCCATTGTGCTATTTGGTATCAACTTCAAGCCGCCATCCGCAAAAAACGACCATGCCGGCACGCCGCTGGAGGTGGTATTGGTAAACAGCAAGTCGATATCGAAACCGCGCAAAGCGGATGCGCTGGCGCAGGCCAACCTGGACGGCGGGGGCAATACCGATAGCAACCGCCAGGCGAAATCGCCTGCTCCACTCATGCCCAAGCCTGAGAAGGCAGCCGATGTGTCCGCTGTCATGCAGCGAACGGAACAGCTCGAGCAGCAAGCGCAACGCCTGATGACCGCGGTGAACAGCGACGAAGAGGTCGAGCAGGCTGACCAGCCTGCTGATCAGCTGGAACAGCATCCAAAAATAACGGATGCCGGTGATCTGGTCCAAAGAGGTCTTGAGATTGCTCGCCTGGAAGCACAGACGGCGCGGGACTACGAAGCTTATCAGAAGCGCCCGAAACGCAAATTCATCGGCGCCCGTACCCAGGAATACCGTTTTGCGCGTTATGTCGAGGACTGGCGCATCAAGGTGGAACGGATCGGTAACCTCAATTATCCCGAAGCGGCAAGAAGGGAAAAGCTCTATGGAAACCTGCAGCTCACTGTCGGCATCAAGTCGGATGGCAGTCTGGAATCCGTCGAAATCAACCGGCCTTCAGGCAAGAAAGTTCTGGACGAAGCAGCGGTGCGCATCGTCAAGTTGGCCGGACAGGATGGATTCGCCCCGTTTCCGCCCGATATCAGCCGGGATACCGACATTCTCCACATCACGCGCACTTGGGCATTTACACGTTCGGATGAATTGACCAGCGAATGATCCGTACCAGTATGCCAGTATCCGAGCATGCCTGACTGTTATGCCGTTATCGGCAATCCCGTTGCCCACAGCAAATCACCCCTGATTCATGGCGAGTTTTCCCGGCAGACGGGTCAAGACATGCGTTATGAGGCGATCCTTGCGCCGCTGGATGGATTTGCCGCCGCGGTAGCCGGTTTCCGGCAGCATGGCGGCAAGGGCCTGAACGTGACGGTTCCGTTCAAGCTGGAAGCCTTCAAGATCTCCACCCGCCTCACCGGGCGGGCGAGCGCCGCGCAGGCTGCCAATACACTCGTACTGGAAGAGGAAACGATTCTTGGCGACAATACCGATGGCGCGGGACTGGTGCGGGATATCACCGCCAATCTCGGGTTTTCCCTTGCCGGTAAACGGGTATTGCTGATCGGTGCGGGAGGCGCCGCGCGCGGGGTGATCGTGCCGTTGCTGGAACGAGAGCCGCGTATTCTGGCTATCGCCAATCGTACGCAGGAAAAAGCGATCGATCTGCAGCGGCAGTTTTCCGGTTTCGGGAGCATCCTGGCTATTGGCTATCCCGATCTCCAGGGAGAGCGTTTCGACCTCGTCATTAATGCCACCTCCGCCAGCCTGAATGGCGAACTGCCACCGCTGCCTGCCGCCATTTTTGCGCGGGAATCCCTGGCCTATGACATGATGTACGGAAGCGGACAAACTCCCTTTATGCAATTCGCAAAGCTGCAGGGCGCTGCGCAGCTTGCTGATGGCATCGGGATGCTGGTGGAGCAGGCGGCGGAATCGTTCTTTCTCTGGCGTGGAGTCAGGCCGGGAACACATACGGTCATCGAGATGCTCAGATCCCGTATGCGAGATGCTTTGAACCTAAATCCGGCAGTTGACCGCTAATTTTTCAGTTTACCGCTATGATCCACAAAAACTTTTTGTGAAACTTGACCTTCACCTTTTTGGTGAGTTCGCTATAGGGCGGATTGTACATTTTTTGCGGCACATGGCTGCGTTGCAACTCCTTGGAATGGAACGACCATTCCGCGTCGTTGCGCCTTGCCCTGTACCCCAAAAAACGCACACTCCACCCTGTCCAACTGCCGGATTTAGGTTGAAATCGTCATAGCTTGTCGAACGCATGACACGGTTTCTCAGGCGCTGGCTCTGGCGCACCCCGCTATTTTTCATCGCCCTGGTATTGATCTACCAGGCATGGATCTTCGGCCACGTCGTTTACTGGAATTTTTACAATCCGTCGACCAGCGCTTTCATGCGGGACCGGCTGGACATATTGCGGCAGAAAGATCCCGGCGCGGCACTGCGCATGCAATGGATGCCGTATGAACGAATTTCCCCTCATCTCAAACGGGCAATCATTGCCGCTGAAGACAGCAAATTCCTGGAGCACGAAGGTTTTGACTTCGAGGCCATCCAGAAAGCCTACGAAAAAAATCTGAAAAAGGGCAGACTGGTAGCGGGGGGGTCCACCATCAGCCAGCAACTCGCAAAGAACCTGTTCCTGTCGGATCAAAAAACCCCTGTGCGCAAAATCCAGGAGGCCCTCATCACACTGATGCTCGAAAACGTGATGTCCAAGCGCCGCATCATGGAAATCTATCTGAATGTGATCGAGTGGGGGAATGGCGTGTTTGGCGCAGAGGCCGCAATTCGCCATTATTATGGCGCCTCCGCTTCGTCGATCAGCGCGGAACAGGCTGCCCGCCTCGCGGCAATGATTCCCAATCCCCGCTTCTATGACCGCCATCGCAATACGCCGTGGCTATCGAGGAAAACCGGCATCATTCTCAGCCGCATGCCATCGGTGGAAATCCCCTAGCAGCCTGTCGGACTTAAAGAATCGGCTGCAAAAGCGTCTGGCCGGTCCATATTTGGCCGCTTTTTTGACCAATAGAACAACTATTGGCCTGCAAAATCGTCAAAATCTGTTCT
>DASVYI010000015.1:0-4677 GCA_036392275.1 Nitrosospira sp.
AATGGAAGGTGGTTGATGAAAATCATCAGGAAGTCTTCGTCGAAAAGCATGTCAGAGGTTTGTTGTGGGTTACAACCGCCGGTATTTCCTTCTGGCACAGTTATCCCAATCCCGGAGTGGATCTCTCTCATGCAAAGACGGTCGAAGAAGCAAGGAAAGCCGTGGAGGTTGCGCTTCGTCAGGAGGAGTATGAAGATCCTGCCGCGATGAAAAAATAGTCTGGCGGAAATCCTTCCGAGGAAGATCAACAGGAGCTGTGGCGGTACCCGGATGGTGGGATGGTCTGGTATCGGAATTGAACCGGGATACCGGTACTGACGGCGGCTGAGTGGATTGAATCGGCCAGGTTTTTGCCAGCTTTAACGAACCGTTAAGTTACGAAACCATGAGGCTATGCGGAGGTTGCCGGCTCCGTTCCAGCAAGACATGATCCGGTTGCGGCGGTGGTCTGTGTTGTCCACAATTGCTGTGGATAAGTTTGTTGATAAGCTATGGACACGGTAGATAAGTCACCTTGCCATAACGAAATTTTCTTTTTTGGCTATTTTTTAAACGTTTTAAATAATCTTTATTTATCAGATACATGGGCTGAAATCCCATATTCATGCGGATTTCAGCGGCCCCGGTTTTGACTAATTTATGCAATCGTATGACAATGTGGATTACTGGGAAATGTCAAGTAAAATTTCCCAGATTAATATGTAGGAAAAGTGGGAAAAGTAGGAAAAGGAAACCCATGGGCTTGTCCGTGGGTTTGTGCGAATCGAGCGCAACCCCCTCATTTTATTGCTTCGATTCTGCAAGTCTGACAAGCTCTTGGCAAGCGACTTGACCGGGTGAGCCGGCTGAGTGAGCGGACTGGCGAAAGCGCTTGCCTGGGTGGGTTAATGGATTATTTGCGCGGTCCAAAATATTTTACTACCGCGAGCTCGCCGATTTGTTTGCCCATGGCGGTACCCACTTCTGCAGAGTTGCGGTAGTGTACTCCATCATAAATGCGCGCGTTGGCCACCTCTTGCGTGAAGTCCTCGATTCTTGTCCAGCTACGCGCCACACCACCGGCGGCGCGGCTGGTTGTCTTCAGGACCGGAGTAGGGCCGTTGCCAATCTCCGCCTGCAGCACAGTACCGACCGCGCCGGATACGATGCAATGCGCGCACGGGTATTCCGGGTGCATCGGCGTGTCAATAAAAGGAATCCATGAGGGATCCCGTTCCGTCGCATCGTTCCCGTCGATATCGCCGTTGCGGATCGCCGTGACGGGGCGCCAGAAGCCATAATGGTACTTGGCATCGAATACGGCGACGAGCGCATCGTTGGTTGCTTGTGTCACCGCAGCGAACAGACGCGCATTCTGTGTGATTTCCCTGCCCGGAACATCGGCTACCGATCGTACCACCCCATGATAGATGGGGGGCATCACTTCTTCCCAGAAGTGTGCGATATCAGTCTGCGCAGCCGTTCGGCGCTCGCTGCGCTTTCCGCCAAGCGTCTTTACCTCGTTATAGTCGCGCGCCCACAATTCACTTGTCAGGCCGGGTGGCGGGCCTGGACGAAATTGTGCGGGCCCAGTCATGAGCCAGGGTTTAATTTTCTGCCAGTGCGGCGCCTCAGGTATGACGGTGGGTACATAAACGCCCGGGGATGTATATGGCCGGTACGATTCGCCAGACACGGAGCCATCTTCCGCTCGCATCGCCAGAATTCCTGCCGCGGCCTTTTCCCCAACTGCGATGCCTTCGGCCTTTTCGGGACCCTCGGGTATCGCGGCCAATGCGGCTCGATATGCGGCGGCGATCGCATCCCGGCGGGATGGCGCCAGCTCCGAAAGCACGGCACGGTTCGCCGATGCGATGGCCGCGTCGACCGAGGCCCGATCCGCCGCCTTGAGCTTGAGATCGCTTACCGGGTAGCGCCGGGTAATCGCGTTCGCGGCCTCGTAGACCGCTGCCTGAACAATGGCCAGCGCGCGGTCGGCCGGCAATGGCCCCAATCCGGCATCGACAATAATATCGCCCGCCACCTGGTTCCAGGAAGTCACTGCGTCCGCTTTGGCCATTGGGCTTGCGAGCGTCGTCGCAGCGATAACCGGCAACACAAGGCTCAGGTGGATAGCGGTCTTCCGAATCATATTTCCTCTCTTCAATGATATCCCGGCATTTCCCGGTATAAGGACGAACGCCGCCGCGCGGCGCTGCCAAGTGTGTAAAACGAAAGATGTTATCACATTCGATGAGCTGGAATTAAGGCTGAGGAAGGAGGCTAGGGCCTGTTAACAGGCCCTAGAGACAAGCGGGAACAAATGGATATCCGGAGGAGCGGCGCTGGCACTATTATCGCACTGATAAGCGATCTGATCAGGCCCCATGGCATCGTTTATGGAGAGTTTGATAAATGACTTTCAGGCCGCGTCCGGGCGCCACCTCCGGCGTATTTTTTACCATTTGTCGCGAGCTGCCGTTGTCCACAATTGCTGTGGATAAGTTTGTTGATAAGCCATGAACACAACCGGTAAGTCATCTTTTTGTAACAGAATTTTCTTATTTGGCTATTTTTTGAACTTTACAAATATTCTTTTAATATCATAAACATATGTGTAAAGCCTGTATTCATGCGGGTTTGCGCGATGTGACTTTTTGCGGTTTTGCCAATTTTATGAGGGATGTGGATTACTATGAAATGTCAAGCACAATTTCCCCCGGCTTATTAGGAAATTTCCTTTTAAAAGCTCATTCACCGCCTCAGGAATAATCTTCAAGCTGTTGAGGGAATTGATAAACAGGTCCGCCGCAGATTGTGGTGCGACGCACCTGGACGCTCAGCTTCAGCTGCGTTTCTGCGCCCAGAACTGATACATGGCGGTAAAGGTTTCGGGGTTTGCGGTCTCGAATGTGTGCCAATTGTCGAGGTCGGTTTGGGATGGATCGGAAGGAAACTGTTTTAAGTATCGTTTGGCCGTTTCCGCATCGAGTGAGAAACCAATGAATGCAAGATCCAGTTCGCGAAGATTGGCTTTCAGTTGCGGCAGGGTAAAGCAATGTTCCTGCACGTGGAAGAGCAGGTCACGGCATTCGCTCGTCGTATAAAAATCCCTTGCCGACAGGATTTGCCGGAAGCGCACCGCATTCTCGCCGGCCGCCAGGTCCTGGCGGCAGCGGCGGATGTCTTCGGGGTTCGATTTGTATCCACGCGCGGCAATGAACTGCTGCGCCGCAGTTTCATTCTGGCGGGCGTATGCGCTATAAAAGCCCAGCCGCATGAATCCGCCAGGGCGCAACAAGGCAAGCAGCTTTCGCCATCCCGCCAGTGGATTCGCGAGATGATGCAGTACGCCTACTGCTTCAATGATGTCGAACATTCGGCCAGCCAGGCCGGGTAAATACGCGGGCTCCGCGGATTCCGCAGGCTCCGCCGATCCCACCGGCTCCGCTGATCCCACTGCCCCCACTGACTCCGCTGACCCCGTTGACCCCGTTGATTCGAGGTTCATTATATCGGCCTGGGCATAGTCGATATTCCTTAGGTCCAAATCGCAAGTCTTCCGCTTCGCATAGCAGAGGCTGGTCAGACTCAGGTCGATGGCGAGAACTTTGGCGTTTTGATAACGCTGGGCCGTTGTGATTGCATGTTGCCCGGTTCCGCATCCGGCGATCAGGATATTGGCCGGGCCGCCAGTCTCCAGGGAATCGTCCATCGATACCGGCCCCATGACTGGAAACCGGCTGCGCAGATACGCGCCAACGGTCATGCTTCTGCCGCGTGGTGGAAGCTTTATCCATCGGGGGTAGGGATTTTCCTCGTACTGCTTTTGCACGAGACGGGAAGTATGATCGGCAACGGCGGTCAAACGCGGAATGAGCGGCCGGTATCGCCGCTCCTCCAGCGGTTCACGGATCTGTTGCACGAGCAAGGCGGCAACCTCGTCGGGCCATGAACGATTCAGCAGCGTATTTTCCTGAAGCTTTCCTTCAATCAGGGAGATGAGCGGAAAATAAGCGGCCACCGCGGGGAGCCACACCAGGGGAACCGGCAGTCCGGCGGCGAGGGCGGCGGCGAGGCGGTCTTTCAATCCTCGCGCCTGGGCCACCTCTTCGCCCGGGCTTGCAAAAACGTACTCATTGATAAAGCATTGCCGCGCCAGCGCGCAGTAAAAGGCCAGGACCTCACGCGCCGGCGCATCGGCGGGGCTGCCGGAACCGATGGCCGGATCGACAGCGGCGAGGCCGGAACGTTCTGCGTGCGTCGCGGCATCGAGCATGATACGTCTCATCATGGTCAGAAGCCGCTCGAGTTCAAGATCGCACACCGGCGTGTTCTCCAGCAAACACCGGAGCAACGCGTCGTTACAGATCAGGTGGAGACCAGTGTCGCCAAGCAGCGCCTGTAGCGAGAGTCTGGCTGGCCATGCGTTGACCGCCCGGTCCAGGCATAATTTGATGGCCGGTTCCAGTTTGATGAGCGATATGGCGGGATTCGCAAGTTCGGCCGGGCGGCCCCAAGGCTCGGATATGGCTCTGGCAACGAGCGGGCGGATATCCGGGATTTCATGCGTAAAGTAGAGGTTGCGGATGCATTGGGCGAAGCCGGTTTTTATTTCTGCACTCTCGCTGATTTGCAATGCCTGACAATAGCTGATGATTGCCTCGTCCAGTTTGCCCTGTTCCCGCAGTGCGCTTC
>DASVYI010000016.1:0-3668 GCA_036392275.1 Nitrosospira sp.
CCGCCGTTGACGGCGAGCGACAATATCCCGACGCTCACTGAAACGGTTCATATCACGCCCGCGATGCTTTCGCCTCAGTCTGACATCACATCGCTGCTCGGACAAATCCTGGACTCGGCGCTCCAAGATGCCGGGGTCGACCTGGATGCCGCTGCACGAAAAGCGCTCATCCAGGCGCTGGAATGCCGCTTATTTGGTCTCTGAGCGGACTGCGATCCACTCGGATCCTAGGAGCGGCAATCCATCCAAACTCGCCTGATGCCGCCCTGCCTGCACGCCCTCATCCGCTATAATGGCCGGCTTTACCGCAACTCATCAATAACCTGCCATGGAACTTGAAAAAAGCTTCAACCCCCGTGCCATCGAAAACCACTGGTATTCCGTTTGGGAAGCTGCGGGCTTTTTCAAGCCAATTTCCGGCGATTCAGGCGGCAAGGAAGTTGAGGATGGGGGAGCTCCTGCTTACTGCATCATGCTGCCACCCCCCAATGTAACCGGCACATTGCATATGGGGCATGCGTTTCAGCATACGCTGATGGATGCGCTCATCCGTTATCACCGCATGCGCGGCGACAATACCTTATGGCAGCCCGGAACCGATCATGCCGGGATCGCCACCCAGATCGTGGTGGAGCGGCAACTGGATCAGCAGAACATCGACCGCCGCGACCTGGGGCGGGAAGCGTTTGTCGACCGGGTATGGCAATGGAAAGCGGAATCCGGCTCGACCATCAGCCGCCAGATGAGACGGATGGGTGCTTCCTGTGACTGGTCACGTGAACGCTTCACCATGGATCCGGGATTATCGCGAGCTGTCAACGAAGTTTTCGTGCGGCTCTACCGCGACGGTCTCATTTATCGCGGCAAGCGCCTGGTCAACTGGGACCCGGTTCTGCAAACTGCCGTTTCCGATCTGGAAGTGGTATCTACGGAAGAAGATGGATTTCTCTGGCATATCCGCTACCCCCTCGAAAATATTGTCGGACAAGCCTCGGACGACGCTGGGGCCGATGGTCTGATCGTTGCCACGACCCGCCCCGAAACCATGCTGGGCGATATGGCGGTTGCCGTGCATCCGGATGATGCGCGTTACCGGCATCTGATCGGCCGCCATGTGCGCCTCCCCCTGTGCGAGCGCAGCATCCCCATCATTGCGGATACTTACGTTGACCCCGGATTCGGCACCGGATGCGTGAAAATCACCCCCGCGCATGATTTCAACGATTACCAGGTAGGACAGCGGCACAAGCTCGTCCCCCTCAGCATATTCACCCTGGATGGAAAGATCAACGACCTGGCGCCTGTCGAATATCAGGGCCTGGACCGTTTCGACGCCCGCAAGCGGATCATCGCAGATCTGGAACAGCAGGGATTTCTGGTTGAAACCAAGCCGCACAAATTGATGGTGCCGAGGGGAGACCGGACCCATGCGGTCATCGAACCGATGCTCACCGATCAATGGTATGTGACGATGGAAAACCTGGCCAGGCGCGGACTGGAAGCCGTGGCAGGCGGACATGTCAAATTTATCCCGGAAAACTGGAGTCACGTTTATGACCAGTGGCTCGAAAACATCCAGGACTGGTGCATTTCCCGGCAATTATGGTGGGGGCACCGGATTCCCGCCTGGTATGACGAGGACGGGAATATTTTTGTCGCGCACAGTCTGGAAGACGCGCAGCGGCAGGCGGGCGCACGCAGGCTTGTTCAGGATGAGGACGTCCTCGACACATGGTTTTCGTCTGCGCTGTGGCCGTTCTCGACGCTCGGCTGGCCCGAAGAAACGCTGGAACTCAGGACTTTTTTACCGACTTCCGTCCTGATCACCGGTTTTGACATCATTTTCTTCTGGGTGGCACGCATGGTGATGATGTCCTTGTATTTCACCGGCAAGGTGCCGTTCCGGGAAGTCTATATAACCGGACTGATCCGCGACGCCGAAGGCCACAAGATGAGCAAATCCAAGGGCAATGTGCTCGATCCCCTGGATCTCATCGACGGCATCACGCTACCTGAACTGATATCCAAGCGTACGACCGGCCTGATGAATCCCGGACAGGCAGCATCTATCGAAAAAATCACGCGCAAGCATTTTCCTGAAGGCATTCCGGCGTTCGGCACCGATGCGCTGCGTTTCACCTTTGCCAGTCTCGCTTCACATGGCCGCGACATTAAATTCGACATGCAGCGCTGTGAAGGCTACCGTAATTTCTGCAACAAACTGTGGAATGCCACGCGCTATGTGTTGATGAACTGTGCGGAGAAAGATACCGGTTTGACGGAATCGCTGCCATTGGAATATTCCGATGCCGACAAGTGGATCATCAGCCGTCTGCAGCACGCCGAAAGCGCGGTGGAGCAGGCTTTTCACGAGTATCGCTTCGATAATGCGGCACGAGAAATCTATGAGTTCGTCTGGGACGAGTATTGTGACTGGTATGTGGAATTTGCCAAGGTACAGTTAAGTACGGGTGGCGGCCCGGCGCAGCGCGCCACTCGCCGCACCTTGGTGCGGGTACTGGAAGCTGCGTTGCGGCTTGCCCATCCCGTCATCCCTTTCATTACCGAAGAACTGTGGCAAAACGTCGCACCGCTTGCCGGAAAAGAGGGAGCAAGCATCATGGTTCAGCCCTATCCGGAATCCAGTTCCGCGAAAGTCGACGAAGATGCCACCGCACGCATCGGCCTGCTCAAGGACATGACTAACGCCTGCCGTACCCTGCGCGGAGAGATGAGCTTGTCTCCCGCGTCGAAAGTGCCGCTGCTGGCTGCGGGAAACAAACGGATACTGGCTGGGTTCGCCCCTTACCTGATGGCATTGGCCAAGCTGTCGGAGGTCGAAATTGTGCCTGATGAATTGCCCCATGCTGAAGCGCCAGTCGCGATTGCCGGGGAATTCAGGTTGATGCTGAAAATTGAAGTGAACAAAGATGAGGAACGCGTCCGGCTTGCCAGGGAAATCAACCGCATAGAAGGAGAAATCGCCAAGGCTGAAACCAAACTTGCCAACCCCAGCTTTGTCGAGCGCGCACCGGCCAGGGTCGTGGAGCAGGAAAAAGAGCGCCTTGCCGGCTTCGGCGCGATGATGGAAAAATTGAATGAACAATTGCGGAGACTGGACAAATAACGAACCTGTTGACAGGCTTCTGCTGGAACGGCTCCATGCCAGCATAAACTCAACCGGTATGATTTCCTTATTCGTGAATCACAGTAAATACTTCAAGTATCCTTCCTGGCTGCGTTATAATCATCGGAAATAACAAAAAAATATCTCTAACTCTGCCTTTTTGGGGCAGGATTCATGGAAGAGAAGGGGGAACGATCATAATCGTCTTGCTAGGTGGCCCCGGGGCGGGTAAAGGCACCCAAGCCAGTTACATCAAAGAGCATTTCGGCATCCCGCAGATTTCCACCGGGGACATGCTGCGCGCCGCGGTCAAGGCGGGTACCGAGCTGGGCCTCATGGCCAAGAAAGTCATGGATGCGGGCGGTCTGGTCTCCGACGACATCATCATCGGTCTGGTCAAAGCGCGTATCGCACAGCCGGACTGCAGAAAAGGGTTTCTCTTCGACGGGTTCCCTCGCACCATTCCCCAAGCGGACTCGATGAAGGCCGCTGGCGTGCCCATCGATTATGTCATTGAAATTGACGTGTCCGACGAAGAAAT
>DASVYI010000017.1:0-3307 GCA_036392275.1 Nitrosospira sp.
AGCAGCTTTTTGAACCGGGTCCTCCAGCGCTGCATCACTATCGGCTCCCCGGATCTGATGAACGAAGGATGTGTTCGCACCATTTTCCAGCATTCGCCGGATCAGGTAGGGCAGCAGATCCTCATGGCTGCCCACGGGCGCGTAAAGGGTGACGGGAATCGAGTACTCGGCCAGTATCATGTCGTGCAAGGCTTCACCCATTCCGTAAAGCCGCTGGAATTCGAACCCTTCCACGTCGCCCGCCATGTCGAGAACCGCTGCAACCGTATGGGCGTTATGCGTGCCGAACATCGGGTAGATGCGGTTACGCAGCGTCAGGAGTTTCTGCGCTGCGGCCAGATAGGACAGGTCGGTATTGGTTTTACGCGTAAAGACGGGGTAATCGGACAGCCCCGCGACTTGGGCGCGTTTGATTTCGGTGTCCCAATAGGCGCCTTTCACCAGACGCACCTGAATCTTTCGCGCGGCCTCGGCAGCAAGATCGCTGATCGCATCGATCAGCCGAAAGCACCGTTTATCGTAAGCCTGTATGGCAAGCCCGAACCCATCCCATCCGCGCAGATCCGTCAGTTTGGCAACGCTAGAAATGATCTCCCATGAAATTTCCAGCCGATCCGCTTCTTCGGCATCGACGGTCAGGGGTATATTGCCTGCCGCAGCCTTTCGGCAAAGCTGGCTCAGCCGGTCAATGATATCCGGAACGCACCGGTCCTTCTGAGTCCAGCCGTAGCGCGGATGAAGCGCCGAAAGCTTGACCGATATCCCGGATTTTTGCCCTGAGTTTTGTCCTGAGCTTTCTGCTTTGCCAATGATATCCGCTGCTGACGCATAGGCTTCGAAATATCTGTCCGCATCCTCGGCGGTGCGGGCGCCTTCGCCTAGCATATCGTAAGACATGCGGTATCCCTGATGCTCCAGTTTCTTCGTGGCGGAGAGCGCGGCCGCAATATTTTCGCCGGCCACGAATTGCTGTCCGATCCGGGTGATCGCTTCTTCCACGGCTTTGCGAATCAGGGGACGAATAATAGGGTGTTCGGGATCGTCGAGAAAAGACCCCAGTGTTTTCCGGGCCAGATTCATGCCGATGGCGGTCAGCTTCATCACGCCGCTGGCGCCGCCGATTTTCCATGTTCCCGCTGCCAATTTTTCTGCAATCAGGGCGTCGGCTGTGGAGGCATCGGGAATCCGCAGCAGGGCCTCGGCCAGGGTCATCAGCGCAAGACCTTCGGGGCTGCTCAACGGATAATGTTCAAGGAAGGTTTCGAGCTCGCCCAGGCCGCCGCTCAGGCGGCTGGTCTGGCCGCGAATGTGCCGAATGAACCGTTCAGCCTGTAGCGCCACTCGCCGATGACGGCCATCATCCCATTTGAGGGCGGAAAGCAGGGTGTCGACGCAGGCGGCTTCATCGCGGAGATGGCCGGTTGTAAAAGGCGGATGCATGGATTTATGTCAGTTCGTCAAAATAGTTCGAACTGATCGCTTGAGTTTCCTTTTCCCGCGTTCTTTTTTTTATTGTCCTTTGCGGGTTTGGGGCTTGCCTTCGCTGTTGGTGAAGCTGTTGAAGTGGCCGTTGAAGCGACCACTGAGTCAACTGAGGAGGCAACTGAGGGAGGGTGGAACCTGGAAATATCCAATCCTTTGAAGCGCCCCGAGCGGATACCTATCCCAAGGCGCGCAACCGCTTTCTCGAAACGCTGGCGGATCAGGTCGGCCCATATGCCTTCCCCGTGCATGCGCTTGCCGAAACTGGAGTCGTAATCCTTGCCGCCGCGCATGTCCTGTACCCTGCTCATCACGCGCGCCGCCCGGTCGGGAAAATGTGCTTCCAGCCATTGCCGGAAGAGCGGACTGACCTCCCACGGCAGGCGCAGTACGACATAGCCCGCATCGATGGCCCCGGCTTTGGCCGCCGCCTCCAGTATGCGCTCCAGGCCGGAATCGGTCACGAACGGAATGACCGGCGCAACACTCACGCCGACGGGAATCCCGGCATCGGTCAACGTTCGAATGGTACGCAGGCGACGGGTGGGGGCCGCCGCACGCGGTTCCAGGGTACGCGCCACTGCCGCGTCGAGTGTGGTGATCGTTACCGCCGCCATTGCCTGCTGCCTGGACGCCATCTTCGCCAGCAAATCGATATCGCGTTCGATCAGCGAGGATTTGGTAATCAGCGCTACCGGATGTTCGCATTCGTGGAGCACTTCCAGCACACGGCGCGTCAGCCGCAACGCGCGCTCGCACGGTTGATAGGCATCGGTATTGACGCCGAGCGCGATCGGCTCAGGGACATAGGACGTTTTTGCAAGCTCGCATCTCAGCAGATCGGGCGCGTTGACCTTGGCAAAAATCTTGCTCTCGAAATCGAGTCCGGGCGACAGGCCGAGATAGCTGTGTGTGGGACGTGCGAAACAATAAATACAGCCGTGCTCACAGCCGCGATAGGGATTGAGCGATATGCTGAACGGCAGATCGGGAGACTGATTGCGGCTGAGAATGGTTTTGGCTTGTTCCTTGATGATCTGTGTCTTCCATGCTGCGCCATGGCCGGATTCGGTATCGGTCTCGGAATCAGCTTCGGCCGCCGTATCGCCCGGATTTCCGTTCGACCAGCCATCGTCGATATCTTCCCTTATCAATGTCTCATAACGGCCTTGCAGATTTGACACCGCGCCACGTCCTCTTCGCGCTTTCAAGGGCGGCTGGATAAATAGCGGTTCAGCCTCAGCGTTTGGATCGGGGTCTGACATGATTTGGCCGGATATACTGTATTTGAGATGATACAACTTAATCGAGAGGTCATCGCAATGCCGGTGATGCGGGTCAAACGGGGTCCGACTTGTATCATCGAATTGTTTTTGAATCCCGCAGTTCAATTTGATTCATGATAGGCGATGTGACTCCCTCACGACCGGGGCTGGCGCAATCATGCCGCTCATCAAGCGTTGCTCGTTCATTACGGGAAAAACCATGAAACCCATACTATTCACATTTTTTCTCTTCGTTCTGTCAGGCTTGGCCTCGGCACAAACTGTATCAAAAACAGTCCCCAGGGTTCCGTATCCGGCCCCGGACCCTCGTGTGGTGCAACTGGAAATAACATTGAACCATCTGAACCAGGCACAGCAGTCCGTATATCAGCAATTCCTGATGGTGCAGGAGCTGCGCCGAAATGAACTTCAGGGAAATTTACCGCAGGCGGTGCTTAACCCGTACCCGGCTCAAGCATCAGGCACAATGAGCAGTGTGGATAGCAACCCGCCCTTGAGCTATGACGAACTCATCAGGTTGCAACGAGAGCGGCAGGAAC
>DASVYI010000018.1:0-3042 GCA_036392275.1 Nitrosospira sp.
TGTTGATGAGGCATACTGGAACGATAAGCGCGATACCCTGAAACAGCGGCATGGCGCTGGATAAACCGGCCAAGCCGATTCGGATTCGGCCGCGCGCCAGTTCAGATATAGACGACCTTGCGGATTACATCGCTCAAGAAAATCTCGACGCTGCTATCCGGTTCCTCGATGCTCTGCAGAATACGCTGGAGCTGATATGCGGACAACCACGCCTCGGTTCGTTGCGCTATGCTCATCTACCCATGCTGGAAGGCTTGCGCGTATTGGCGGTAACCGGCTTTGGCAACCACCTGGTGTTTTATATCGAGCGCTCCGGCCATGTTGACGTGCTACGCGTTCTGCATAGCGCGCGCGATATTCCCTTGGCGCTTCTAGACCATTGATTTGTTTTTTGGACTCCCCAGGATTCCAGACCTGCCGCTCGAACACTGCGCGCCAGACAGTATCTCATTGGGTAGCCGGCGCGAACTAAACAAGCAACGATGAACATTTCTCAACACTGTCAGACAGAGACTCAACCCGGATTTACGTTTCCATGAACCTCATCAAGCTTTCCTTCCGGATGCTTCGCCGTGACTGGCGCGCGGGCGAACTACGCGTGCTGGCGTTTGCGCTCATCATTGCGGTGGGCGGAATGACCACGGTGGGATTTTTTGCCGACAGGGTGCAGTTGGCGCTCTCCCGGCAGGGCAACCAGTTGCTCGGGGCGGATCTGATCATTTTTTCCGATCATGCGCTGCCCCAGCATTATGCCGATGAGGCGAAACGGCTTGGACTCGCTACATCCACGGCGCTCAAATTCCCCAGCATGGCCGCGAAGGGAGACAACGGTCTGCTCACCGAGATCAAGGCGATTACCGCAGGCTATCCGTTGAGAGGCGAATTGCGCATCAGCGAGGACTTCAGCAAGACCGCGCCAGAGGCAGCCCGTATCGCGAACGCCATTCCTTCCCCCGGCTCGGTATGGGTAGACGAAAAGCTCATGGTCCGCCTCGGCCTCGATCGGGGCGACAAGCTCGAAGTGGGCGCGGCGCAGCTTACCGTTGCCGCGCTCATTACGCAGGAGCCGGATTTTTCCATTGGATTCATCAATCTCCGGCCCCGTCTGTTGATCAACGCGGCTGATCTGCCCGCGACCGGGCTGGTGCAGGAAGGCAGCCGCATCAGCTATCGCCTGCTCGGTGCGGGTGATTCGGGCAAAGTGGAAAATTTTCGTACATGGGCACACTCGCGTCTGACGCTTGGAGAGAGAATCGAGGGCATACGGGATGCCCGGCCCGAAATCAAGGCTGCATTGGAGCGGGCGGAGAAATTTCTCAGCATGGCTGCGCTGGCAAGCGTAGTGCTGGCTGCGGCAGCCGCGGCGCTGGCAGTGCGCCGCTTCACCCAGCGCCATCTCGACGGCTGCGCGGTGATGCGTTGCCTGGGGGCAAGCCAGTCGTCGATATTCCGCCTGTACCTTTACCATTTCATTACACTGGGACTGATCGCCAGCGCGATTGGCTGCCTGCTAGGTTTTATCGCGCAGCAGGCCCTGGCTTTCTGGCTGTCCGAGATGGTGGAGGCGGAACTTCCCTGGCCCACCGTGTGGCCCGCGGTGCATGGGCTGTTGACGGGCATCGTGCTGCTGCTCGGCTTTTCGCTGCCGCCTCTGCTCAATTTGCGCAGCGTGCCCGCGTTGAGGGTGCTGCGCCGCGATATCGGCATGCCCAATACCTACAGTATGGCCGGTTACGCGCTGGGTCTGGCGGTGCTATCGGCATTGTTTTTATGGAAAGCCGGCAACGTGCGTCTGGGCGCATCCGTAATAGGAGGGTTCATCGCAGCCGTAGTCATTTTCGGCCTGCTTGGCTTCCTGCTGATCAAAGCGCTCGCGCGCTTGCGCGGTCAAACGGGAGGTTCGTGGCGTTATGGCCTGGCGAATATCCGGCGCCGCGCCACATCCAGCGTGGTGCAGGCCGTTGCGCTGGGGTTGGGGCTTATGGCGCTGCTCGCATTGACGCTCATCCGCGATGATCTGCTGCAAAGCTGGCGTACCAGTCTTCCGCCGGATGCGCCCAACCATTTCCTGGTAAACATACAGAAAGATCAGCTGGAGCCGCTGGAGGCGTTTTTTGCCCGGCGGCACATGGAGCACCCGCCCATTTTCCCGATGATTCGGGGGCGCCTGACTGCGATCAACGACACCCCCATATCATCCGGCGATTATTCGGATATCCGCGCAAAGCGGCTGGTGGAACGTGAGTTCAACCTGTCCTGGGCGGATCAGGTCCAGAGCGACAACCAGATTGTCAAAGGTCACTGGTGGAAAAGCGGGGATAGAGGCCAAGCAGTCCTGTCGGTCGAAGACGATATCGCCAAGACCATTGGCATCAATCTCGGCGATACGCTGACCTATGACATCGCGGGCAGCGCATTTTCCGCCAAGGTTACCAGCCTGCGAAAAGTGAACTGGGATTCGTTCCGCGTCAACTTTTTCGTCGTTACTCCGCCCGGCGTGCTGGATGACTACCCGGCGAGTTACATCACCAGTTTTTACATTCCCCCGCGGCAGATGGAATTGACCAATCAATTGATCAAGGCCTTTCCCAATCTGCTGATCATCGATGTGGCGACGATCATCGCCCAGGTCCAGAAGATGATCGAGCAGGTGACCAAAGCCGTCGAATTCGTCTTCCTGTTCACGTTATTGGCGGGAATAGCCGTATTATATGCCGCCATCGTTTCCACTCAGGATGAGCGCATTTATGAAGCTGCCATATTCCGTGCCCTTGGAGCGAGCCGCAGGCAACTGGTGCGCGCCTGGGCGGCCGAATTCGCCATACTTGGCGGACTGGCGGGGCTTTTTGCCGCGGCGGGGGCCAACGCGCTGGGCTATGCCGTCGGCGAATACGCATTGAATCTGACCTATGCGTTCGACCCGTGGCTATGGCTGACCGGTCTGGTTGCGGGGGTTGCCGGGGTGACCGCGGCCGGTCTGATGGGAACCCGTTCCGCGCTTTCGACATCGCCACTCATGACATTGCGGAGAATTTGATGAAA
>DASVYI010000019.1:0-4594 GCA_036392275.1 Nitrosospira sp.
TGGAAATCTGCAATACCGTTTTGCCCGGCAGAAACGGCGGGATGTGGCGGCCTGGCTCAGGCATATGCGATTTGACCAGGCTCCGAGCCTCGGCAATACCCAGTATCCGCTTCGGCTTCCCTGGTTTTTGCTCTGCCTTGACTTCTCTGGAACCTTTGTCTTGTTTAATCACCCTACCCGCCATAATCTGTCCCGTAGCGCAAGATGCGCCATTATCGGGCGATCGACATACAGTCAATGCGGCAAACAGGCGGGAAAAGGGGTGTTATCTTGGAATTTGGCTCAACACTGTAAAAAGAATTACTGCCGTGGAAGCACTACGCAAATGTATCCACAAGACCGCTGACACCGATGCCGGCAATATTGATGCGACCAGCATCCGATGTACCCACAGGCGCTCCGCCGCCATTTTGCGCGCCGGAATGATTCTGCCGCCCGGATCCTTCCAGCCAGGTGCTTTGCTGGGAATTGTCGGAGCTGACGGTCGTATTGCCCAAACTGATGCCGCTATCCGCCATCATTTCCTTCAGCCGTGGCAGCGCGGCTTCCAGCGCCTGGCGAACGTCGGCGTTCTGAGAAACAAACATTGCGCTGGCCTGGTCGTTGTCAACGGATATAACGACCTGCAAGGGGCCCAGATCGGGTGGATTGAGGCTCAGCTCCGCAATCTGTTGCTGCTGGGAAACCATCCAGAGCATTTTCTGGCCTAAAGCATTGTCCCAGCCGGCCGAACCGAAACGGTGCTCGAGTATTGGCATGAAATGACCGAACGAGCCTGTCGAGGCAACCGGAATTGCGGCAGAACCACGTTCCGCTGCGATGGTTGAAAGCCCCGCTCCGGCCTGCACAGATGTTGGATCCACAGATGTTACATTTTGTGTGAGCGCATCGGGTGAGGCGTTCGAAAGCTTCGCAAGCTCGCCTGAAAACCGCTCAGTAAGGCCGAGCTCCGGGTGATTCGAATCAATTTTTCTGGCATTCATGTCAAATTGAATTGCCGTGCCGCTTTGCGGCGTTATCGATCGCTTTGTTGCCGGTGCCTCATCCTGAACGCCAGCCATCGAGCCAGCGGCTATGCGGGCGGATGAGTCGGCTGATGGGCCAGCAATTCCCGGTGCAGCGCGATGAATAGCCGTCATGGCTGATATGTCCGGTTTCGCGCCGGTTCCGGTCTTGGCGAGATCTCCGGAGATCATGCCAGGGGGCTGAGCCGCAACGCCGGCGTAATCCACCGCGCCCCCTTGCAGCCCACGTTCCCCCTGTAGCACTTCAATCGAAAGATCAGTTGGGGCTCCGGCCTTCCCCTTCGTTTGGAAAACCATGCCGGTCCGATCTTCGGCTTTCTGATGATCCTCGCCATTGATTGCCCGGGTATCTGTCCGGTGTCCAGTGCGCGCATGAGCTCCCTCGGCGGCCAAAATCCCCGCCGGGGTCTGTGGGGGCTGCCCGGCGATCGGGTTGGGTAACATATTCGCAAACTCCATGAACTGAGGCGTCGTGGAAATTGCCGATGCGGATTTCATCTTCCTTGCATTTCTCTGACTGACCGTATTCTCGTGCTGGTTGACCAATACCCCGGCCTCCTCGGAACCTTCGGCCGTATCCGTGCTGTTTTCATTCGTCTGCGCTGAAGTACTCGCGTCCGCCGACCCGGTCTGGGACACATCCGGTTTATTACCCATTTCCTTCGCCAGAAGCCGGCCGAAACCGGCAGATTCGGACGCCTGCGTTGTTTCATCTGCATGTGTGGCCGGAACCGGGCTTTTTACCGGGTGACCCAGAGGGGCATTGGGAATAATCGATGGGGTAAGCATGATGGACCTCGCTGGTTAGGGTACTGATTCGATATCAGCTCAGGATGAATGCGATGAATTCTGGCGAGCAGCGGTATTGGCTACCAGTTCGTCAGTTTGCTTCTGCTCACGCCGTGCCGTGTGCCGCAATTCTGCGTGCATCTGGCGTTGCGCCAAGGTGTCGTAGGATGTGAGGGTGCGCCTGGCCGTTTGCCAGGCTGCCTGCCCCGCCGCTACGCGCTGCCGGATCGACACCAGCATTTCGCGCTGCTGTACGATGGCATCATCGAGTTTGCCGAGAAATTCATGATAATTTCGCCAATCCGAAGCTGTCAGCCCGCGCTGCATCGAAGCCTGGAAACGTGCACGGTACTCATCGTAATACTGAAGCAACAAAATCAGCTTGGCTTCCATATCCATATTTTGCGTATTCAACGCACTCAAGCGCTTTGCCATATCGTCGGCCCGGGTCTGGGCCAGTTCAATAAGGATCTCCATAGCTGCAGGTTTTGACATTATCCGGCTGTCGCTCCGTTAACATGGGAGTCAAGCAGAATACCCAATCTGGCGGTACTGTCCGTGTAGTTAGCGCGTTCAAGCATACTCTGCTGGAGAAATGATTCCAGCCGGGGATACAGGCTGATCGCCCGGTCCAGCATGGGATCGCTTCCGGACGCGTAGGCGCCCACACTGATCAGATCGCGCGAGCGCTGGTAACGTGAATAGAAACGCTTGAAGTCCCGGACCTGTTCAAAATGTTCCGGTGAGACAAGGCTGGTCATCGCACGGCTTATCGACGCTTCGATGTCGATGGCGGGATAATGCCCGCTTTCAGCAAGCTGGCGCGACAAAACCACATGTCCGTCCAGAATTGCGCGGGCCGCGTCCGCGATGGGGTCCTGCTGGTCGTCGCCCTCGGTCAATACTGTATAGAATGCGGTGATCGAACCTCCACCCTTTGTGCCATTGCCAGCCCGTTCCACCAGCCGTGGCAGTTTTGCAAACACGGAAGGTGGATAGCCTTTGGTCGCAGGCGGCTCCCCAATCGCCAACGCGATCTCACGCTGCGCCATGGCATAGCGAGTCAGCGAATCCATGATCAGCAAAACATTTTTACCCTGGTCACGAAAATACTCGGCAATGGACGTGGCGTAGGAAGCACCCTGCAATCTCATCAGAGGCCAGGTATCAGCCGGCGCGGCGACGACCACCGAGCGAGCCAACCCTTCAGTGCCCAATATTTGCTCAATGAATTCTTTCACCTCCCGGCCCCGCTCGCCGATCAATCCGACCACGATCACATCGGCGCTCGTGTAACGCGCCATCATCCCGAGCAGCACGCTTTTCCCCACACCGGATCCGGCAAACAGGCCCATCCGCTGCCCGCGGCCCACCGTAAGCAAGGCATTGATCGCGCGCACACCGACATCCAGTATTTCATTGATCGGCTCCCGGTCAAGCGGGTTCAATGGCTGCTCCGCGAGCGGGGAGCCCTGCTCTGCCTTCAGCGGCCCGAGACCATCCAGCGGGCGCCCCGTCCCATCCAGCACCCGTCCCAACAATCCCTGTCCCACCGGAAAACGCCTTATCCGGTCCGATGCGCGACGCCGGAAATTGCGCGCGTCACCGGATACCGGGAGTGCTTTGGCATTATCCCAGGGGATGACTTTTGCGCCGGGCGTCAACCCGAATACGTCATTGGCTGGCATCAGATAAAGCCGGTCTCCATGAAAACCAACTACCTCCGCCTCGACGCTATTACCGTTTGACAACAATATAGTGCAACCGCTACCGACCGCGAGCCTGAGTCCCACTGCTTCCATGACGAGCCCGGTAACCCGGGTGAGGCTTCCCGACCGCTGGAAGGGTTGCGAAACGGCCGCAGCATCGCCGCAGCTCATGAGAAAGCTACGCCATTGAACGGTGTGGCTGCCGGCCTGCTGCGTCATTCCAACCAGTGACCGCTATACCCCAGCGCCTGGGTGATACGCTGCCAACGAACCGCGACGGTTGCATCGGCGTCGCTATGACCCACTTTAATCTTACAGCCGCCGCGTTCGATGTGGGGATCGACACCAATTGTCCATCCATCGAGCTCCTGGTCCAGTCGCTGCCGGACGAGGACAGCATCCTCGGGGTGCAGAAACAATTGTGCCGGCTGGCCGAATGCGGATTCCTGCTGGAGGCATTCACGCACCACCGCAAGCACGAGTTCCGGTTTTAGCCGCAAAGCCTCACGCGTCATTTGCCGCGCCAGGCCAAGGGCGAGCATGAGCAGATCATTACCAATCGTTTGATCGGCAACGGCCAACTCCTTTTGAAACCCGTGTAGCAGGGCTTCCAATTGACTTGCCTCCGCACGCGCCTGCTCATTGCCAGACTGGTAGCCTGCCTGGTAACCCGCATCGTGACCGGCCTGATAGCCGGACTCATGGCCCGCTTCCAGGCCAGCCGCATACCCTTCAAGCTTCGCCTGTTGACGGGCTTGCTCGATCTGTTCGCCGGCAGACTGGGCCCCGGCTTGGTCGATGCCGGCGCCCCCTGCACTGTCCCCGCCCCTGTGCTGCCATTCCTCGCCGGCAAGCTGGGGTGCCAGCGGCTGCTCCGGCTCAAAGGCATCCATTTGCCAACGCTGGTAGGAGAACAGCCGCTCCTTTGGAATAATCCGGCTGCTCATGACCATTCAACCTAAATCCGGCAGTTGGACGGGGTGGAGTGTGCGATTTTTGGGGTACAAGGCAAGGCACAACGACGCGGAATGCGACCGCGAAGGGCGGAGCAGTAATCTTCCGCAGGAAGAT
>DASVYI010000020.1:0-9446 GCA_036392275.1 Nitrosospira sp.
ATCCGTGTCAGGCGTTTTGATCTGTGTTACGCGATTGTTCGACACGTCGAGCACTGTAACCGGCTGACTATCGCCATCACCGGTAAAAATGCGCGTCATGCCAACCTTGCGGCCGACAAGTCCTAAACTCATTTTAATTACCCTTCCTTAAAAGGTGCCGATTGCAATTGACCGGCAATTTGTATTGATCTTGATCAATAGCCGAAAAGTTCGGCCAAAACAACTACTCAAGATTTTGACATTCAAAAACTCACAACTTTATTTCGACATCCACGCCTGCGGGCAAATCCAGTTTCATCAGGGCATCCACTGTCTTGTCGGTCGGATCCATGATATCCATCAGGCGCAGATGAGTCCGAATCTCGAACTGGTCGCGCGAGGTCTTATTCACATGAGGAGAACGCAGGACATCGAAGCGCTCGATACGCGTCGGCAGGGGTACGGGTCCCTTTACTACAGCGCCAGTCCGTTTGGCGGTTTCGACGATTTCCATCGCCGATTTATCTATCAAACGGTAGTCAAACGCTTTCAGACGAATACGAATTTTCTGGCTTTGCATAGTCAAACCTCAGGTTGAGGATTCGGATTCCGAAATTGACGATTCGGTGCCCCGTGCCTGCGGCACCCAATCTTAAGTCCTATCCTTGATCCTGTTGTTACTCGATAATCTTTGCCACCACGCCTGCGCCGACGGTTCTTCCGCCCTCGCGTATGGCAAAACGAAGTCCCTCTTCCATCGCAATCGGCGCAATCAGATTGACCGTCACCGATACGTTGTCTCCGGGCATCACCATCTCGGTCCCCGCCGGCAGTTCGATCGCCCCCGTGACGTCCGTGGTGCGAAAGTAAAACTGCGGCCGGTATCCCTGGAAAAACGGCGTGTGACGCCCTCCTTCCTCTTTGCTCAGCACATATATCTCGGCAGCAAATTTGGTATGCGGGGTGATCGTGCCAGGCTTGGACAGCACCTGGCCACGCTCGACTTCCTCGCGCTTGGTGCCCCGCAGCAATACGCCAACATTGTCCCCAGCCTGCCCCTGGTCCAGCAGTTTCCGGAACATCTCCACGCCAGTACACACGGTCTTGATCGTGGGCCGCAATCCTACAATCTCGATTTCTTCCCCTACCTTGATGACCCCGCGCTCAACACGCCCCGTTACCACCGTGCCACGCCCGGATATCGAGAATACGTCTTCAACCGGCATCAGAAAGGTGCCGTCTATAGCTCGCACTGGCTCCGGTATGTAGCTGTCCAGCGCATCCGCAAGCTTGTATATCGAGGGCTCGCCTATGTCGCTCTGGTCGCCTTCCAGCGCCTTCAGCGCAGAACCAATCACGATCGGGGTGTCATCTCCGGGAAAACTGTATTTCGAAAGCAGTTCGCGAACTTCCATCTCCACCAGTTCCAGCAGTTCGGCATCGTCCACCATGTCGGCTTTGTTCATGTACACCACTATGTACGGCACCCCAACCTGCCGCGCCAGCAGTATGTGCTCGCGTGTCTGCGGCATCGGCCCGTCCGCCGCTGATACCACCAGTATCGCTCCGTCCATCTGCGCCGCTCCCGTGATCATGTTCTTCACGTAGTCCGCGTGCCCAGGACAGTCAACGTGCGCGTAATGACGGCTCTTGGTCTCGTATTCCACGTGCGCCGTGTTGATGGTGATCCCGCGTGCCTTCTCTTCCGGCGCCGAGTCTATCTGCGCATAACTCTTCGCCTCTCCACCAAATTTCTTCGACAACACCATCGTGATCGCCGCCGTCAATGTGGTCTTGCCATGGTCCACATGACCTATCGTCCCAACGTTCACGTGCGGCTTCGTCCGCTCAAATTTGCTCTTTGCCATGATGATCCTTTACGTGATGACAGTTATTTCTTATTGATGATCGCTTCCGCTACGTTTCTCGGTGCTTCGGAGTAATGCTTGAATTCCATGGTATAGGTCGCACGACCCTGGGTCGCTGACCGTAACGACGTTGAATAACCAAACATTTCCGCCAGCGGCACTTCGGCACGTATCACCTTCAGACCGGGCAGATCGTCCATGCCCTGAATCATGCCTCGCCGCGAAGAAAGGTCGCCTACCACGTTCCCCATGAAGTCCGCCGGTGTTTCCACTTCCACCGACATCATTGGCTCCAGAAGTACAGGGTTTGCCTTACGCATGCCGTCTTTGAAGGCGATGGACGCCGCCATCTTGAAGGCATTTTCGTTGGAGTCCACGTCATGGTAGGAACCATCGAAGAGCGTGACCTTGACATCCACCACCGGAAATCCTGCCAATACTCCGTTGGGAAGCGTCTCCTGAAGTCCCTTTTCCACCGCAGGAATATATTCGCGCGGCACGGTTCCGCCTTTGATCGCATCTACAAATTCGAAACCCTTGCCTGCTTCATTCGGCTCCATCTTGAGCCAGACATGACCATACTGTCCACGCCCACCCGACTGCTTGATGAACTTGCCTTCGACTTCCACCGGCTTCCTGATGGCTTCGCGATACGCCACCTGCGGAGCACCGACGTTGGCCTCCACCCCGAATTCCCGCTTCATCCGGTCTACAATGATTTCGAGATGCAGTTCGCCCATGCCCGAAATGATAGTCTGACCCGACTCTTCATCGGTACGAACACGGAACGATGGATCTTCCTGCGCCAGCCGGTTCAAGGAAATGCCCATCTTTTCCTGATCGAGTTTTGTTTTGGGCTCCACTGCAACATGGATCACGGGTTCAGGGAACGACATGCGCTCCAGCGTGATAACCTGCGCGGGATCGCAGAGCGTGTCGCCGGTAATGGCCTCTTTCAGACCAACCGCGGCTGCAATGTCCCCAGCGCGAACTTCCTTGATTTCTTCGCGCTGGTTCGCGTGCATCTGCAGCAACCTGCCGATCCTTTCCTTTCGGCCCTTTACCGGGTTGTAGATCGTGTCACCGGAACTCACCACGCCGGAATACACGCGGAAAAAGATCAGTTGCCCCACATACGGATCGGTAGCAATCTTGAACGCCAGTCCGGCGAACGGCTCTTCGTCGCTTGCGTGGCGCTCGCCGGGCTCGCCATTTTCCTTCTCGCCATTGATTGCCTCAATATCCACGGGCGAAGGCAGAAAGTCCAGCACAGCATCCAGCATGGCCTGCACACCCTTGTTCTTGAAGGCAGAACCGCAGAGCATGGGCACGATCTCGTTGCTGATGGTTCGAATGCGCAAACCTTTTTTGATATCATCGATAGACAAATCCCCTTCTTCAAGGTATTTGTTCATCAGCTCTTCATTGGCCTCCGCAGCGGTTTCCACCATTTTTTCACGCCACAGCTTGGCATTTTCAGCCATATCGGCCGGAATGTCGCGTTCCTCAAATCTCATTCCCTGACTGGCATCATCCCAATAGATGGCCCTCATCTTGATCAGATCGACAACACCCTCGAATTTGTCCTCGGCACCGATCGGCAGTTGTATGGGTACCGGATGGGCTTTCAGGCGCGTTTGTATCTGCTCGTGAACACGCATGAAATTGGCGCCTGCACGGTCCATTTTGTTGACAAAGGCGAGCCGCGGAACCTTGTATTTGTTTGCCTGCCGCCATACCGTTTCGGTCTGGGGCTGCACTCCGCCCACTGCACAGAACACGGTGCAGGCGCCATCCAGGACACGCAAGGATCGCTCGACCTCGATGGTAAAATCCACGTGCCCCGGCGTATCGATGATGTTGATACGATGGGAAGGATAATTATTTTCCATTCCCTTCCAGAAGCATGTGGTGGCGGCAGAGGTGATGGTGATACCACGTTCCTGCTCCTGCTCCATCCAGTCCATCGTGGCTGCGCCATCGTGGACTTCACCAAGCTTGTGTGATACGCCGGTATAAAACAATATGCGTTCGGTGGTCGTCGTTTTTCCGGCATCAATATGTGCCATCACGCCGATATTCCGATAACGCTCGATAGGAGTCTTTCTTGCCACAGTTTTAAACCTTAAAGTTTGACCGGTCGAAAGGGATAATCATTAATCCTTTATCCGGTCACAATATCGATAGTTGCCATTAGAACCGGTAATGCGCAAACGCCTTGTTGGCTTCCGCCATGCGATGCACTTCCTCGCGTTTCTTGACAGCGCCTCCACGACCCTCGGCCGCTTCCGCCAGTTCACCGGCCAGCCGGGCGCCCATTGATTTCTCGGCCCGTTTTCGCGCGGCATCACGCAGCCAGCGCATCGCCAGGGCGTTGCGCCGGATCGACCGCACCTCTACCGGAACCTGATAGTTGGCGCCCCCGACACGGCGGCTCTTTACTTCCACCATTGGACGGACATTAGACAGCGCCTGCACGAATACCTCCACCGGATCCTTGCCAGTTCTCTTCTGAATTTGATCCATGGCGCCGTAAATGATGCGCTCTGCTACCGATTTCTTGCCACGCGTCATCAGAACATTGACGAACTTCGCCACCTCGGTATTATGGTATTTGGGATCGGGCAAAATTTCACGTTTCGGTACTTCTCTCCGTCTTGGCATTTTTTAACCTTGAGATTTAACGGTTCAGTCTGGCTGGCAGCTCGGCCAGCCCAGGCAAGCAATATTTATGATATCGAGAAAAACATGACCTGCGCCTTAGGCCGCTTTTGGTCTTTTTGCGCCATATTTGGAACGGCCCTGCTTGCGATCTTTCACGCCGGCGGTGTCCAGGCTGCCCCGCACCGTGTGATAGCGCACACCTGGCAGATCTTTGACACGGCCGCCCCGGATCAATACCACCGAGTGTTCCTGCAGATTATGGCCTTCTCCGCCAATATAACTCGACACTTCGAAACCATTCGTCAGGCGTACCCGCGCCACCTTCCGCAAGGCAGAGTTCGGTTTTTTTGGTGTAGTGGTATAAACCCGGGTACAAACCCCACGCTTTTGAGGACTGTTTCCCAACGCCGGGACCTTGCTCTTCACGCGCCTCGCCGCACGAGGTTTACGTACTAACTGACTGATTGTCGGCATGTCATTCCTTAAAAAAACGGGACCGGAGATGAAGCTGTCCCGCTGCCAATGATTTTGGTATTTCCGCCCATACGCGATCCCTTCCCGGTATTTCTGAAAGGGGGGCGGTAAAAAAGACTGCGAATTTTATGGGGTTTATGTAGACATGTCAAGTTGACAGCCCGTTGTACTCAAAGAAAACCCGCTGCGGCGATCACAGGTCAGGCGGCGGATACTGCTTTTTTCCGATAATGAAAATCTCCCCGCCTCATCCACATTTTGCGCAAAGAACTGTTCAGCTGACAGCAGTACGGCTCTCCCGCCGCTTCGCGGTGAGCGCGTGATTGCCCAACTTTTTTAAGACTTCCCATGCCGGCCCCGGAAACTTGTGCAACTTCACCATCACATCCTCGAGCGCTTCAAGAAACCAGTCCACGTCCGATTCACTGATATTCAAAGGCGGCAGTATTTTTATGATAGGCATGGCATGGCCGGCCACCTGGGTCAGAATGTGATGGTCGTCGAGAAGCGGAAGGACGATTGCCTGGGCAAAGAGGTTTTCATCCATCTTATTGACCATGGCCCAGGCCGCCCTGAGTGACATCGATTCCGGCGGCCCGAATTCGATGGCAACCATTAGACCTCGCTGACGCACACCCTTCAGAAATTCGAAACGCGGAACCATGTCCTCGATACCAGTGCGAAAACGTGCGCCGAGTTCGAGGGCGCGCGCCGGAAGATTTTCCTCGTCCAGGACCCGGAGGGAAGCCAGCGCCGCTGCCATTGCCATATTCCCCATACCGAAAGTCGAGGCATGAACGATCGCGCGATGCATGCCGTCGTAGACGCTGTCGTAAATCGCGCGGCGTGTGATGGTCGCTCCCACCGGAATATAACCACCCGAAAGCGCTTTTGAAAGACAGATGACATCGGGTTGCAGTCCCTCTATCCATTGGCTGGCCAGGAAACGTCCCGTGCGGCCCATCCCTGACTGAACCTCGTCGCATACCATCAATGTGCCATACTTCCGGCACAGAGCCTGCGCGCCAAGAAGATACTCGTCGCTGGCAATATTGACGCCCTTGCCCTGGATTGGCTCGAAGACAAAGGCTGCGACGTCACCCCTTGAAAGCTGCGCCTCGAGACTCCCCAGGTCGCCAAGCTTCACTTCCGAGCTATCCGGAAGCATGGGATCGAAACCTCTGCGAAAACTTGCTTCTCCGTTTAACGAGAGGGAACCCATCGTCAGGCCATGAAACGCTTTCGCAAGATGGATCGTGGTCGGCCGGCCGGTATGAGCGCGCGCAAACTTGATCGCCGCTTCGATTGCCTCCGTTCCCGAGTTGCTGAAATAAACCATGTCCAAATGGGGCACGCGCTTTGTCAGCTCGTGCGCCAGCATGGCGGCCAGGGGCGGGGCATCGAAACCCACCCATCCCGGAAACTCGGAATCCAGTACCTGCTGCAATGCGTTGCGGATGGCAGGATGGCGGCGGCCGAAATTGAAAACACCCCAGTTGGTCAGAAAATCCAGGTAACGTGTGCCGTGCTCATCCCAAAGATAGGGACCTTCGCCACGCACCCAGGTACGATTGAAACCGAGCGTGCGCAGCACCTTGACGAAGACCGGATTCACATGTTCTTCAAAAATTTCGAAGTTCCTGCCGCGGGTTTCGGCAACTATCGCATTGATATCAATTGGCATGATGACGTGGATATTCCATGTTTATGTTGATGAGCCCGCACGGAGGAAAGGGACCACCGGTCTCCAGTCCAGTCCTGACCGGGACCGCTCATAAAGCAAGTTGCTGATTCCCTGCATCTTCCTGGCGCAACTCCTGATTTTCCTCGGTATTCAACAACAGTCTCTGCTTTTTGCGGGTATTGTGGAACGTCAGGCCGGTCCCCGCGGGTATGAGGCGTCCGACGATAACGTTTTCCTTCAGGCCGCGCAGGTCGTCCTTCTTGCCCATGATGGCCGCCTCGGTCAGCACCCGCGTGGTTTCCTGGAAGGAGGCCGCGGAGATGAACGAATCGGTGGAAAGCGACGCCTTCGTAATCCCTAGCAGCATATATTCATAGGTCGCCGGTTCCTTGTTCTCCAGTTCCACCTCTTCATTTTCCGCCAGCATGTCCGCGCGCTCGACCTGCTCACCCGGGATAAACCGGGTATCTCCGGAGTCGATGATTTGCACCCGGCGCAACATCTGGCGCACGATAACCTCGATATGTTTGTCGTTGATCTTGACACCCTGGAGACGATAAACATCCTGAACTTCGTCGGTAATATAACGAGCGAGCGCTTCGATCCCCAGCAGGCGAAGAATATCATGCGGATCCGCGGGACCGTCGACAATACTTTCCCCCTTGTTCACGACCTGGCCGTCATGGGCCGTGACGTGCTTATCCTTGGGAATCAGATATTCGTGCGAAACCCCGTCCAGATCAGTAATGACCAGGCGTTGTTTGCCTTTGGTATCCTTGCCGAAGGACACGATCCCCGTGACCTCCGCCAGCACGCCTGCATCCTTCGGGGAACGGGCTTCAAACAGCTCCGCCACGCGCGGCAGCCCACCGGTAATATCCCTGGTTTTGGAACTTTCCTGGGGAATGCGCGCCAGCACTTCACCGACGCTGACCTGCTGTCCGTCCCGAACAGTGATGACGGAGCCGACTTGGAATGTGATATTGACCGGCAGATTGCTTCCGGCCAGCCGCACTTCCTTGCCATCTTCATCCAGAAGTTTCACCATTGGGCGCAAACCCTTGCTTTGGGCCACACCGCGCCGTTTTGGATCGATCACGACGAGTGTGGATAAGCCGGTCACTTCGTCGATCTGTTTCGCCACGGTCACGCCTTCCTCGACGTTCTCGAAACGAACTTTGCCGGCATACTCGGTAATGATGGGGCGAGTATGCGGGTCCCAGGCGGCCAGCACCTGCCCGGCCTTTACGGCTTCTCCATCGCGGATCAACAGCGTGGCGCCATATGGCGCTTTATGGCGTTCACGCTCGCGGCCGCTGTCATCATGTATCACGACTTCACCGCTGCGGGAAATTGCGATCAGTTCGTTGCGGGAGTTGGTGACATAACGCATCGTGGGTGAATAACGCACGGTACCGTTCGACTTGCTTTCCACCTGGCTTGCCACGGCAGTTCTCGAAGCAGCGCCCCCTATATGGAATGTGCGCATGGTGAGCTGGGTACCCGGTTCACCGATCGACTGGGCAGCAATGACTCCTACAGCTTCTCCCACATTGACGGGCGTACCCCGTCCCAGGTCGCGTCCGTAACACTTCGCGCATAAACCATAGCGGGTTTCGCAAGTGAGTGGAGTACGTACCTTCACCTCGTCTATGCCCAGCGATTCGATCATATCGACGGCGCTTTCATCCAGCAAAACACCGGCCGGATACATTACCGTCTGATGTTCCGGGTTGATGACATCGGTTGCAACGACGCGCCCGAGTATGCGCTCACGCAGCGCCTCGATCACTTCACCGCCCTCCACCAGGGCTTTCATCAGAACTCCGTTACTCGTGCCACAGTCGTCCTGGGTAACCACCAGATCCTGGGTCACATCCACCAGGCGGCGGGTGAGATAACCGGAATTGGCGGTCTTCAATGCCGTATCGGCAAGACCCTTCCGGGCCCCATGGGTCGAGATGAAATACTGCAGCACATTCAACCCTTCGCGGAAATTCGCGGTAATGGGTGTTTCGATGATTGAACCATCGGGCTTGGCCATCAAACCGCGCATCCCTGCCAACTGACGAATTTGCGCCGCCGAACCACGGGCGCCGGAATCGGCCATCATATAAATCGAATTGAATGACTCCTGATTCAGTTGCTTGCCCTTTTCATCCTTTTTGATTTCCCCGGTCAGCGGATCCAGTATGGGCTCAACACCGAGTTGATCCATCATGGCCTTGGCCACCTGATCGCCGGCGCGGCCCCATATATCCACAACCTTGTTATAGCGCTCTCCTTGTGTCACGAGGCCCGATGTATACTGAACTTCAATCTCCTGTACTTCCCGTTCGGAGGCACCGATGATCTCGTCCTTCTGCGCGGGCGTGAGCATATCGTCCAGGCAGATCGATATCCCGGCGCGTGTAGCGTAGCTAAAACCCGCGTACATCAGTTTGTCGGCAAAAATGACCGTCTCGCGGAGACCGCAGCGGCGGAAACTTGCGTTGATCAGACGGGAAATTTCCTTTTTCTTGAGCACCTTGTTGATCAGCGGAAAAGGAAGCCCGGCAGGCAGGATTTCGGACAGCAGCGCCCGCCCCACGGTCGTGTCATAACGCGTCATTTTCTCGTGACGCTCACCGTCGGTGCCGATTTCATATTCCCTGATCCGCACCTTGATTCCGGCGTTCAGTTCGACGATGCGGTTCTCATACGCGCGCGACACTTCACCGATGTTCGAAAAGAACATCCCTTCGCCGCGCGCATTGATTTTCTCGCGCGTTGTGTAA
>DASVYI010000021.1:0-6415 GCA_036392275.1 Nitrosospira sp.
TTCGCACGCTGCATTATGTTTCCGGCAACCGCTGCGCCTTCCATGCTCAGGTCATCGCTGAAAATGCAGCCTTCAAAACCTAGTTTTCCACGAAGAATCTCCTTCAGCCAAATCGTGGAAAAACCCGCCGGATAGATGTCCACCCGCGGGTAAATAACATGTGCCGGCATGATGCCGGTCAGCCCGAAACCGATCATTTTGCGAAATGGGATCAGATCATTCGTTTCAATGTCACGATAGGGGCGGTGATCTACCGGAAGTTCGGTATGAGAATCCGCCTGGATATAGCCATGCCCCGGAAAATGTTTTCCGACTGCCGCCATTCCACCCAGCTTCAACCCGGACATGAGACTGTGAGCCAGATCGACGATGGCTTTGGGGCCGTGATGAAAGGCACGGTCACCGATAACGCAACTGTGCCCGTAATCCATATCCAGTACCGGGGTAAAGCTGAAATCCACACCAGCCGCTCTCAGTTCCGCCGCCAGGACGTAGCCGGCTGCCTGTGCCAAGTGCCGGGCCCTGCCCGGATGCTCATCCCAGATTCTGCCAAGTTCACGCATGGGGGGCAGTCTGGTGAACCCTTCGCGGAAGCGCTGTACCCTGCCGCCTTCATGATCGACGGCAATCAGCAGCGGTGGGGTCCGGAGGGCGTGAATCTCGGCAGTGAGCTGGGCAAGCTGCGGGAAAGATGAGTAGTTGCGCGTGAAAAGGATTACGCCCCCAGCCAGCGGGTGCCGGAGCCTTTCCTTATCAGCGGCGGTGAGTTGCGTGCCGCCGATGTCGAGCATGACGGGTCCGAGCGACATTAGCTATCCATCATTACTTTTCGAGAATGACAAAAGCGCAGGCAAGGTTCAACTCATCGCTGATGGACAGATGATGACTGGTTATGCCTTCATTCCGGACGAACGTATTCAATGCAGGGTGAAACGAAAAATAGGGTTTGCCCAGATTGTCGTGGTTTATGCCGATGTGATTCAAGCTCACGGGGTAACGCATGCCGGTGCCAATTGCCTTGGAAAGGGCCTCCTTGGCGGCAAAACGCTTGGCCAGGAACATGGCAGGCTGGTGGCTGCGAACATATTCAGGCCATTCCTCGTCCGCCAGCAACCGCCTCGCAAAGCGATCCCCGTATTTTTCCAGTAATCGCGCGATGCGCGAGGGTTCGACCAGATCGGTTCCGATCCCGTAAATCATTGGCGCGCTTCCAGCATCAGCCTTTTCATTTCCCGTACAGCCTGTTCAAAGCCAACGAAGAGTGCGTGAGCCACTATCGCATGGCCGATATTGAGTTCGGAAACGCCGCTTATGGCGGCCACGGGCTGCACGTTACGGTAATGCAACCCGTGCCCGGCATTGACCTGCAGCCGGTTGTCCAGGCCTCTGGCGACGGCTGTGCGGATTCGTTCCAGCTCGATTTCCTGTTCATCCTGCGTTTTCGCATCTGCGTAGTGACCCGTGTGAATCTCGATTGCCGGTGCGCCAGTCTGCACCGCCGCATCGATCTGGGCCATGTCGGCATCGATGAACAGCGATACCCGGATGCCCGCCTCAGCCAGTTTGCGGCAAGCGCGCTGCACCTGTTCGAAATGGCGCAGCACATCGAGCCCTCCTTCCGTAGTCAGCTCTTCGCGCCGCTCGGGCACCAGGCATACGTCGTGAGGCTTGATGCGTAGCGCAAAATCTATCATTTCGTCCGTGACCGCACTCTCCAGGTTCATGCGGGTCTGGAGCAAATCCCGCAGGATTTCGACATCCCTGTCCTGGATGTGGCGGCGGTCCTCGCGCAGGTGCAATGTGATGGCGTCCGCTCCCGCCATTTCTGCGATTCTGGCAGCCTCCACGGGGTCCGGATAAGTCGTGCCGCGTGCTTGCCGCAGCGTGGCAACGTGATCGATATTGACGCCCAACCTGATCATGGCGGGGGAAAATTCATGGATATTCCGGGATGTCCCTTATGCATACACTGGCATGCTTGCCTGTCCGTTCAGCTGACTGGAACCGCGAAGAAAACTTATTATAATATAAGATATTGCGTGGGGATAACAACCTCACCTCATCGAGAAGCGATCCGTCCAGCCACCCGTGACAAAAGGGGAGAAAACCCGGAGTGCAGGATCCACGCGTTTTTTTTGCCGCCGAGCGCACGTTGCTGGCGTGGGTGCGAACAGGACTGACCGTAATGGCCATGGGTTTTGTCGTGGCAAGATTTGGGTTGTTCCTGACACTGCTGGCATCCTCGAGCGAATCCGCATTGCCTCAAGCCCATACCCACTGGCACTCTGGCGCACTTGGCACGCTTCTCGTGCTCACCGGTTCCGTAGTCGTTCTCGGTGCGCTACAGAATTACCGGATATATGTACGTTCACTTCCTCAGGAAGATATTCCCAAGCTCCCCATGCCATGGCTGACGGTGTTTCTGTCCCTGACGATTGCCCTGGCAGGAATTCTGTTATCCATATATCTTGTAGTAGCATGAGTTTCATTATTTCAATCCCAGTCTTTCCAGCGCAGAGTATGCCGCAAGAACGCCACCGGAAATACTGGAGCTTTTTGTGACAGCCATGTGGGGAGAAGGTGTTTCGGGGGAGCAGCTGCATATTGGGGTTTCCGGCATCGGATATCAGCCAAGGAGAATAGTTATGACATACGATTACAAGCGGCGCCAGTTTTTGCGATATGCGGCAGCCGGAACGGTGGCGGCGGTTTTGCCCGATTTTGCACGGGGTCAGGACAGACCTATCCTGAATACCAGGCCCGATCCGGCTTTCAGGCCCGATGTGGAAATCGAATTCACGTCGCGGATAGCCGAGGTTCCGATTCTCAGGGGTCCGCATACCAGTGTGTTCAGGTATGAGGGCAAGGTATTGAAAGGACCGGAAAGCTCGTTGACAAGAATGCCCGGTTACCTGGGGCCAACGATGAATCTCGCGCGCGGGCAGAAAGTGCGGATTATTTTTTACAATAAACTGCCTGAACCGTCGGTGATGCATTGGCATGGCATGCATGTGCCCCAGAAAATGGATGGTCACCCGATGTATGAGATTCAGCCGGGCGAACGGTACGTGTACGAGTTCGAGGTGAAGAATCCCGCAGGGACGAACTGGTATCACGCTCACACTCATGAAATGACGGCTACTCAGGTCTATCGGGGGCAGGCTGGCCTGATTACCATAACCGACGAGCAGGAAGCAAGGCTGGAACTGCCCCGCGGGGAATATGACATTCCGCTTGTAATCCAGGACCGGCGGTTCACCGCGGGCAACCAGTTACAGTATCTGTTCAGCATGCGCGAGAGGATGACCGGCTTTCTGGGCGACACCATCCTGGTCAACGCACAGGCAAACCCCGTCATTCAGGTAAAGACGCGTGCTTACCGGCTACGCATGTTCAATGGGTCGAATTCCAGGATTTATAAACTTGGATGGAGCGATGGGGCGCCTATGATTGCTATTGGTACCGATGGCGGATTGCTGGAAAAGCCCGAGACCCATCCATACATCATGCTGGCGCCGGCTGAACGCGTCGAGGTGTGGGCGGATTTCAGCAATAGAAAACCCGGAAGTGATCTGGTGCTGCGCAGCCTCGAATTCGAGGCTGCAATGCCGCATATGGGCATGGGCGGCATGGGTAGGGGGATGGGCATGGGTACGGGCGACACGGGCATGGGTGGCGGGAGCAGAATGGGGCATCGAATGGGCGGCGGTGGCCTGGCACAGGGAGCGGATTTTCCCATTGTCAAATTTCACGTCTCTGAAAAAACCAGCGAATCACCGAAGCTTCCTGCAAATCTCGTTACTATGCGCAGCCTGACGGAACACAATGCGGCGAACCCGGATCGGCCCATTCCCATTGCTGCGAGCATGGGCCACATGACGCCGCAATTGAACGGCCGGACGTTCGATATGCACGAAGTCATGGATAGCGAGAGGATCCCCGTCAACACCGTCCAGAAGATCCGAATTTCCAACGAGGGATCGATGGGCATGGGAGGGATGGGAGGTGGAATGGGAATGGGTGGGATGGGTGGAATGGGTGGAATGGGGCACGGGATGGGCATGATGATGGCCATGGCGCACCCGATTCATTTGCACGGTCAACAATTTCGAATTCTTTCCCGCTCCATGAAGGATGGGGAAGCCGCCGGCTACGCCACGGTCCAGGACGGCTTCGTTCATAGTGGCTGGAAAGACACCGTGCTGATCATGCCCGGTGAAGAGATCGACATCATCAAGCCCTTCGAGGATTACACAGGCCTTTTTCTTTATCATTGTCATAACCTGGAGCATGAGGATCTGGGCATGATGCGCAATTTTCTGATAAGTTGAGCGTGGTCGCCATCAAAACGTGGTTCCCATAAAAATCGAATCCGGAGGAAATTCATGGGCGAAATAAAACGAATCATTGCAGCCACCGATATGTCCCGGCTGGCAAGCTTTGCGGAAGCGCGGGCAGCCATGCTGGCGCATGAGCTGGGTGCCGAATCGCTGGATTTGCTGCATATCGTTGACAATCTTTCGCTGGAGGCGCTGCGGCAGCTCGCCCAGGCGCCCGAAGACGCGGACCACCGGTTGCTGGAGTCATCCCGGAATCAATTGACCGAGATCGAGAAAAGACTTGCCGAACGGTATGGAATCACCATCACGACAACGGCACTGAATGTCGGACGCACGCATACGGAGATTCTTCGCTATGCAAAACTCCTGAATGCCGGCCTTGTCGTGATGGGGGTGCATGGCGGCGGTTTCGTGCGGAAGCTTTTTGTCGGTTCTACCGTCGACAAAGTGTTGCGCACGCTCGCCTGTCCCGTTCTGGTTGTCAAGCGGGAGCCGGAGACGCCGTATCAGAGGGTACTGGTGCCGGTGGATTTCTCGGAACCTTCCCGGCTGGGGATGGATATTGCCTTGACCATCGCCCCGCGTGCAAGTATCACCGTCTTGCATGCGTTCGAGGTGCCATTTGAAGCCAATTTCAATTTTTCCGATGAACAGATTCAAGCTTATCGCGCAGAACAGAGGGCGGAAAAGAGCGACGAGCTCAAGAAGTTTTTGTCGGATTTCAAGTCCTCAGCCGCGCCATCTCCCGCCGTCGAATTTGGTCCGGCATCCACCGTGATCCAGGAGCAAATTGAAGTGTTTGAACCCGATTTGATTGTTATCGGCAAACATGGCAAGTCGGGTTGGGAAAACATGCTGCTTGGCAGCGTTACAAAACAGGTGATGCAATATGCGGATTGCGACGTACTGGTAGTAGGGCAAGGGCAGCAGGAGGAAGCGCCTCGGTGACGAGGTATCGGGAAGTGGAGCCTCAACGTCGGCAGTGTGACGCTTATCTCAGACCGGCAACTGTTGACGGCAAGCCAGGCGTGCAGCACAGGTAGCGTTTCACGTCCGATGAGCCTATTGACTATCCTCTAACGCCGGCGTACACCTCACCAGGTAGCACTCAGAATTGTCTATCACTCACTTTGCACTGGAGGACATATGAAACTCGGTCATTTGATTAGTGCTGTTTTTGTGGTCTGTGCGGTAACGGCCGGCCCGGCGAATGCGGAAGAGAAAGCCCTGAACAAGCACGACGTTCCCAAAGCGGTGATCGAAGCTTTTGAAAAAGCCCATCCCCATGTCAAGGGGGTGAAGTACGAGAAAGAAACTTTCGAAGGCAAAATAGCCTATGAGGCGGAGTACAAGGATCACGGCAAGGAATACGAATTCCTGTACGATGCTGACGGAGTGCTTCTGCGGAAGGAAGAAACCATCGATGTCAAGACACTGCCCGAACCGGTGATCGCAGCCATTTCCAAGGCCCACCCCAAGGCGACGATCAAAGAGGCCGAGAAAATAATGAAGCCGGACGGAACTGTCACCGGTTATGAGGTGGAGATCAAAACGGAAGGGAAGAAACTCGAGCTCGAGCTGGATACCGGCGGACAAATTCTGAGAACCGAGCGAGACTGACGCAGGCCGAAAAACCGCGGCGACATCCGTGTCCGGGGAGAAGATCCGGGAAATCATTTCGGGGACACGCCGGATTAGCGACGCGGTTTTTCACGCTTCCGGCATATTTTCAATATTGCCGCGGTACCACAGCGTGTTTGAGGACAGGCAGCCCCGGCATGCCGCAGATACTCTTTTTTTTGCCAATCACGCTGGACGATGTCCATGCGGCAATACGCGTGCCACGGTTTTCGGTGGCAGCATCCCACCCCGTCAGATCGTATTGGGTTCGATGGACTTCCTGGGCAGAGAAGCAGTCAAGGGTTTATACCGTCACAATTGATGCAGATCCTTCAATAATTGCCGCGTATGCAGCGGCTGATCGCCGAGGTAGTGGTTGAGAACGTAACGCATCAACGCTTTGCTCTGTTGCCTTGTCCCCGCGCTGGAATAATCACCCAGCTTCATGTCGAGGA
>DASVYI010000022.1:0-2757 GCA_036392275.1 Nitrosospira sp.
AAAGGCCTTCAACACAGTCGAACGATATAAATTTTCTGTCTCGCGATAGACCGCCCAAGATTGTTGCAATTGAGCCCGACGATATCCGCCCTGGAAAAGCGGAATGGAAAAAGAGGAACCATAGGCCCAGAAACTGTTAGCCAGGCTGAGCAGATTGACTCCGGAATCCTCCATTCCTCCTCCGACCCGGAAGGCTATATCTGGAAAAAAAGCGGCACGGGCAATCCCAATCTCGCGGTTGGCCTGCGCCATCCTACGCTCCATTCCCGCAATATCGGGTCGACGTTCAAGTAAAGTAGATGGAATTGTCTTTGGAAGGCTAAAATTCACGGTAAGGAGGTTATCTACTGGCGCGAGCTTAAAGCTGGCTGGCGCGAGATTAAGGAGAATTGCAATGGCCTGCTCCGCCACCTTGCGGTCACCTTGCATCAGGGCTAATGTTGACTCGGTAGCGAACAGCAGCGACTTAGCCCGTGCTACGTCGAGATTAGAGGCGATCTTGCCCTCAAACTGAGTCACCACAACCTCTAATGAGTACTTATAAAGATCAATCGACTGGGTGTAAATTGCGATTTGCGCATCCAATCCACGCAGCATGAAATAATTCGATGCAATTTCCGCCTGAAGAATAAGGCGTGCGAGTCCATAATCGGCCGCACGTTCTTCAGCACGATAGATTGCGGCTTGTGCCGCATTCCGGTATTTCGACCAGAAATCTGGTTCCCAGGATGCAATTCCCTGGCCAGCAACTTGAACATCGGTGTTAGGTTCTCCAAGACCACGAAAGAGGGTATGATCGGATTGTCTGTTATTACTGGCGCCGAAATCGAAGCCGAGTTGAGGGAAATATCGAGAGCGTGCCTTCATCATTGAATTGCGCGCTTGAACGAACCGTTCAGCTGCCGCGTGCAAGTCCGGATTGGCAGCCATCCCCTGTTCTACAAGACCGTTTAGAATTGGATCATTATATAGTGTCCACCAGTCGGGCCGCAGTGCATCATCCGAGGGATTAGCCTTGACGAAAGGGCCCGATCCCTCCCACGAGTCCGGAACAACAAATTGCGGCGCCTGATAGGTGGGTGACAGATTGAATGCAGGAAAGGGAAGGTTGGCGCAACCCGCGAGGCTGGCTGCAACAAATAAAAAACCCCCAAATCTTGCGCCGAGGCGACGGAGGTTTGAAATATGGGTTCCTTTTTTACGCCGCAAGTCAATCATCGTCATATGAGTGTTATTGTGCATGGGATCTGTTTAACGCTTGTTTTAACCCCGGATCTGGTATTTCCGAATGGGAAGCTGGTTTCGATGACTCCGCAGCCGATTCTTTTGGTTTGTTGATCAGGTCATATCCCGGTGCGGGCGTTACAATGGTCACCTTGTCACCTTCAAGTATGGAAGCGCTGGGATTGTTTATAATCCGGTCCTCTGTCGAGACGCCCTCGCTTAATTCGACGGTAGCGTCGAGGATTCTGGTTATTTTGATCGGCTTGAAGTGAACAATGTTGTCGTCATCCACCACGGCCACTCGCGTTCCCATCTCATCAAATACCAGTGAGCTGGATGGAATGGAGAGGTGTTTATTCTCAACATCCACGGTCAGGTTGACGGATGCATAGGAGCCAGGCCACAGATCCTTCTCTTCGTTTTCAATCACGAACTGGGTAACGACCGTACGAGTACTCACATCGAAGCCGCGAGCAGTGGTCAGAAACTCGGCAGTGAATTCCCGATTGGGAAATTGCGGCACCGTCAGGTGGGCTTTCAGGCCGTCATGCATAAGTGCGCCGAACCGCTCAGGCACGCTGACAAACAAACGCAACCGGCTGATGTCCGCGACAGTATAAAGATTGCGGACTTCACCTTGCGGCGTACTGATAGTGCCTTCCTTATTGATGAAGTCACCCACGTTGATGGCGCGGTTGATGACTACACCGTCATACGGTGCAATAATCGTTTTAAACCCGATCAATGCCTCGAAGTTACGGACATTTTGCATGGCGGCATTGACCTTTGCCTGTTGGGCTTGTGCCTCGGCCACCTTTACCGAAATCGCTTGCTCGGATACCGCCTGGTTTTTGCGCAAGGCTATATACCGGTCCGCAGTAAGTATGGCGAGATTATTAAGGGCCACTTCCGACTCCAGATCCGCCTTGGCTTGCCGGTATTGGGCATCGAGCGCCGGCGCGTTGATTTCGGCAAGGACATCTCCTTTTTTGACTCTCGCCCCCCAATCCTTATGCCACATCTTGACGTAGCCGGATACCTGGGCATAGATTGGCGCCTGAAACCATGCCTCGATGGTACCTGGAAGCTGGATGGTTTCCTGGGCAGGCAATGGTTCGGCATGGACGATAGCCACCGTCGGAGTGTCATTTTCCATCGCTCGTTCTTTTAAAGAAGACATGTCCTTCCTGGATTCAACGACCCGGTAACCCAGATAGAAGAGAAAACCAAGCAGAACGATCGCAATAATTACCGTATTTTTTTTGCGTAATTTTTCCATATCAGGAATTTCCGAGTTGAGGAGCGATTTCCTTGTCGCCGGGGACGCTTTCCTTGTCTTTAGGAGCGCTGCGTGCGTAATACATGATGGCATACACACACGGGACAAAAAACAGGGTATATATCGTTGCAAACGTCAAGCCGCCAATCACTGCACGGCCCAGCGGTGCATTGGTGGATCCTCCCATAGCCATCGGAAGCATGCCCATGATCATGGCTGCCGCGGTCATGAGAACAGGACGAATACGGGCTTTG
>DASVYI010000023.1:0-1526 GCA_036392275.1 Nitrosospira sp.
CTGTCGCCCAGATTGCCGTGAGAAATAATTAAAATTCCGATCATCCTAAATCCGGTAGTTGGACAGGGTGGAGTACGCGGTTTTTGGGGTGCAGGGCAAGGGGCAACGATGCGGAATGGTGCGACCGCGCAGGGCAGAGTGGTGCCCTTCCAAAGGAAGGTGCGACCCCGTAGCGGGATGCGGGCGCCCCAGCGTACCGTAAGCGCGGCCGGGTATCCCCGCCACTGCCCGATCCCCGCTTCACGGGGCCCCCTCGGGCAACGCTCTGGGGCGCCCCATTCCAAGGAGTTGCAACGCGGCCCTATGCCGCAAAAATCGTGCAATCCGCCCTGCAGCGAATTCACCAAAAAAGTGAACGTCAAATGTCAGAAAAAGTCTTGTGGATCATGACAGTAAATTGAAAAACGAGCGGTCAACTGCGGGATTTAGGATTATGCAACAGAAAGAGGTCAAGATTCTCAACAAACTGGGATTGCACGCACGAGCGTCCGCGAAGCTTACCCACCTGGCGGGACAATTCCGCAGCGAAGTGTGGATATCGCGCAACGGCCGCAAGGTCAATGCGAAAAGCATCATGGGGGTCATGATGCTTGCCGCCAGCCAGGGGGTCACCCTGGACATCGAAACGAGCGGTGCGGATGAGATCGAGGCCATGCGGGCGCTCACCGGACTGATCGAGGAGCGTTTCGGAGAAAGCGAGTGAGCTTCGTATTGCATGGTGTGGGTGTTTCCAGCGGCATCGCCATCGGACGGGCCCACCTTGCCTCGCATGCCGCGATGGAGGTGGCGCATCATGTCGTGCCTCCCGATCAGGTCAGCAACGAAATATTCCGGCTCGACACCGCATTCACGGCGGTGCGGGACGAGCTCGAGGCATTGCATGCATCCGTCGTCAGCGGTCCCGCCGCTGCGGAATACGGTGCGTTTCTGGACCTGCACCGGATGATCCTGGACGATCCCACGCTCTCCACCGCGGCCAAGGCCTATATCGCCCAGAACCAGTGCAATGCCGAATGGGCCATCACCCAGCAGATGGATGTACTGATGGCGCAATTCGAGGAAATCGAGGATGTTTATCTTCGCGAGCGCAAAACCGATGTGATCCAGGTGGTGGAGCGCGTGCTGAAGGTTTTGCTGGGCCATCCGGGTTACGTCCCACCGACCCTCAAACGGGATGGCGACAGCATTCTTGTCGCCCATGATTTGAGCCCTGCCGATGTGATTCAATACCGGCAGCATTCATTCACCGCATTCCTGACCGATCTTGGCGGCCTGACGTCACATACCGCCATCGTGGCGCGCAGCCTCAACATTCCTTCCATCGTAGCGCTTCATCTTGCGCGCCGCCTGATTCGCGACAACGACGTCCTGATCGTGGACGGCACACAGGGCGTGGTGATCGTCGATCCTGACGAACATGTGTTGTCGGAATACCGGCTGCGCCAGAGCCAGCTCGAACTGGAGAAGCAGAAGCTCAAGCGTATCAAGACAACCGTTGCCGCGACGCTCGACGGAACGATGGTGGA
>DASVYI010000024.1:0-2252 GCA_036392275.1 Nitrosospira sp.
CGAGCGATCCCATAACTAAGCCTCTTTTGTAGCCCATACCGCAGTCTCGGCGCGCACTTGAGTCCGGGTTGGCGTCTGGCATGCTAAAATGTGCTTTGGCATCGATTCCGTAATTTTTCCAATGTAATAATAATGCCTAATTCATCCATACCTGCAAAAATCGTTATCGCTACCCGGGAAAGTGTACTGGCCTTATGGCAGGCGAATTTCATCCGGGACCGGCTGGCGGAATTATACCCGCAAACCGAATTCAGCATATCCGGCATGACAACGCGCGGAGATCAGATACTTGACAAGTCTCTCTCCAAAATTGGCGGCAAGGGATTGTTCATCAAGGAGCTGGAACAGGCGCTGGAAGAGGGACGCGCGGATATTGCGGTGCATTCGATGAAGGATGTGCCGATGGACATGCCGCCCGGGTATGCGCTGGCGGCCATCGGGGAGCGCGAAGATCCGCGCGATGCTTTCGTCTCCGCCCGGTATGCCAGCCTCGATGCGCTTCCGGCAGGGAGCGTCGTCGGGACTTCCAGCTTGCGGCGCGAAAGCCAGTTGCGGGCGCGCTTCCCGCATCTGAAAGTCCAGCCCCTGCGCGGTAACGTGCAGACCCGGCTGCGCAAACTGGATGAAGGTCAGTTCGCGGCGATCATTCTTGCGGCTGCGGGATTGAAACGGTTGGGACTGGCTCATCGAATTACGGTATTTCTGAGCCCCGAGCTGAGTTTGCCGGCGGTAGGCCAGGGGGCGCTGGGAATCGAATGCCTCGCTGGACGGGCTGATCTGGTTGAGCTGGTGCAACCGTTGCATCACCTTCAGACGGCGCAATGTGTTGAGGCTGAGCGAGCCATGAGCCGGACGCTGGGCGGAAGCTGCCAGGTTCCCCTGGGCGGTTTTGCCGAGATTGCCGGAGAAGTGCTGCGGTTGCGCGGGTTCGTAGCCCGCCCGGATGGAACGCAGATCATCAGCGACGAATTGAGCGGTGAGCCCGGGAAGGGGGCGGATATCGGCGCACAATTGGCGCGGAATCTGAAGACGCAGGGTGCCGAAGCCATTCTGGCGGCGCTGGAGCTTGAGCCGCCAGAGCCCGTGAGCCATCCGTAATCACCCCTCATGAGTCATCCGTAATTGCCCGTGGACCAGCCGTGAGCCGTCCGTGATCAAACCGCTGAACGGAATTACCGTCCTGGTCACGCGTCCGGCGCATCAGGCGGGCGGGCTCGTTGACAGGATACACGCAGCGGGGGGAGTCCCCATCTTGTTTCCGGTGCTCGAAATTCTGGAGGTAACGGACTCCCGTCCGCTGCTGGAGTTGATCGGCCGTCTCGATGAATTCGATCTGGCGATTTTTATCAGCCCCAACGCCGTCAACAAAGCAATGAGCCTGATTCGTGCCAGGCGCTCGCTGCCGCCCTGCTTGAGGTTTGCCGGAGTTGGCGAGGGGACCGTGAAAATGCTGGGGAAATTCGGTGTCGATGCGGTCGTCGCTCCCACTGCGCGTTTCGACAGTGAGGCTCTGCTCGATATGGCGGAACTGAAGCACGTGGAAGGCAAGCATGTCGTGATTTTTCGTGGGAACGGCGGGCGCGAGCTGCTGGGTAAAACTTTGGTGGAGCGGGGCGCCATGCTCGAATACGCTGAATGTTACCGCCGTGCCAAACCGGCTACAGACACTGGTCCGCTACGGAAAGCGCTCGCGAACGGCGAGATCGGCGCGGTTACCATAACCAGCAGTGAAGGTCTGCGCAATTTACTGGACATGGTTGGCGAACCTGCCCAGGTATGGCTCAAGCAGATACCCTTGTTCGTGTCGCATGAGCGTATCGCCGAGATCGCGAGGAAACTCGGATTCGCGCACGTGATCTTTACTTTCGCCGGAGATGATGGTTTGCTGGAAGGCCTGCTGAATCATTTCCGGCCGGATCTTCGTGATGGCCAATCCACTACAGCGAAGCCATGAGCGCCGACACACCGTCTGAAATGGCATCGGCCGGGCCGTCCGAATCGGATGGGACGCACAAGGAACCGGGCGGGGGATCGCGCAAGGGCTTGCGTAACCCGCTACCCGGGCGCATCAATCTCGTTTTGATTCTCGTCGTGATCCTTGTTCTCTTTGCAGCTTGGCAGTGGTACGACACGCGCGATCAAATCTCGGGACTGCAACACGAAATGGCAAGGCGGCTGGCAGAGGCGGACGCTTCCGGAAAGGAATCGCGCAATATAGCGGGTGAAGCGGCGGAGGCGGGGCGCCGCGCGGA
>DASVYI010000025.1:0-4189 GCA_036392275.1 Nitrosospira sp.
CTCACCGCCACCAGCATGACGTTCATCACCAGAATGCCGGCTACCGCCAGGCTGATGGCCGCAATGCCCGCCACGCCGAGCGTCAGCGCCCGCAAAATACGGTCGAAAGTGGCGAGTACCGCGTCCTGGGTGATGACGGTGACATCTTCCTCGCCGTCGTGGCGCTGTTTCATGATTTCGCGGATGGCATCCTTGGCGGCAGCCAGATCACCGCGGCTTTTGGTTTCGACCAGGATGCGAAAAAGCGACGAGGTATTGAACAGCGCCTGCGCATAGTCGATCGGGATGACGACGATTTCATCGGAATTGAAGCCCATCGATTCGCCCTGGGGTTCGAGCACGCCCGACACCAGGAAACGCCGGTCTCCGAGCCTGACGCGTTGACCCACGGCATTGCCCTGCGGGAAAAACTCGCGGGCAAGCTTCGCGCCCAGAATAATTTGCGCGCTGCGCTCGGTGCCTTTTTCGCGTGAAAGAAAGCTGCCCTGTGCAAGATTCATATGCCTTATCGGCAGTATGTCGGCTGTGCTGCCCAGCACGGTGACTTCACGCAGGCGCGCTAATGCCGCAAGCTCCGCGACACCGACATTGAGCGGCGCGTAGCGCCTGACCTGCGGCAGATGGCCAAGCGCCCTGGCGTCTTCCAGCGTCAGGTCGCGCGGGGTCTCTCCCAGTGCCGCCCCGGGAAAACCGCCAGCAGTTTCGGCGCGCCCGGGAAACACAACGACCAGGTTGGTTCCGATCGACGTAAACTGGCCAATCACATACTGCCGCGCACCCTCGCCCAGGGCGGTCAGAACCACGACCGCCCCCACACCGAGCGCCATCGCCAGGACGATCAGCAGCGAGCGGGTCCGGTAGCTCGCCACGGTCTTGAAGGAGAAGCTCAGCGTGTCGTTCAGATTCATGAGGATGGACGGCAAGCCGCTGGATGGTTCCACGAGAAAAACGCTGTCATGACACTCATGGTTCATCGGCTACGATTGCACCATCGCGCATGGCGATACGGCGATGTGCCCGGGCGCCGAGTTCGCGGTCGTGCGTGACGACGATAAGCGTCGTTCCGGCATGATGCAATCCTTCCAGCAGCGCCATGACTTCCGCCCCTATGCGGTGATCGAGGTTGCCCGTGGGTTCATCCGCCAGCAGGGCAGCCGGACGGAGAATGGTTGCGCGCGCGATGGCCACGCGCTGACGCTGGCCACCCGACAGTTCGGCCGGTCGGTGGCCCGCGCGATCCGCCAGGTTGAATCCCAGAAGGGCCTCCTGCACCCGCGATTTGCGTTCGGCGGGTGCAATGCCCTCGAGTATCAGCGGCAGTTCGATGTTTTCCGCCGCCGTCAGGCGGGGCACAAGATGGAACGACTGGAATACGAACCCGATTTTTTCCCTGCGCACGCGCGCCTGCTCGGTCTCGGACAAACCGGTGACATCGCGCCCGTCCAGTTCGTAGCGTCCGCCGTCGGGCCGGTCGAGCAGGCCGATAATATTGAGCAACGTCGATTTTCCGGAGCCGGACGGACCCATTATCGAGACGTATTCGCCAGACGCAATTTCGAGATCGATCCCATCCAGCGCGCGCACATCCTGATCGCCCATGTGAAACACGCGTGAGATCGCAGTAAGACGAATCATAGGCGGATCATAACCGGATCATTTGGGCAGATTATTCTTTATGCATAACAGTTCTGATGGGTTACGCTGCGCTTCACCCATCCTGCGCTCTGCTATTTTGAGTCCCACCCTCTACCTCCGAGGATTACGTTCCGGCGGATTTCTGCCTGACCTGCACACCCGCTTTCACATCCTGATCGGAAGAGAGAAGGACACGGTCGCCCTCTTTCAATCCACCGGTGACCTCGGTAAACGCCCAGTTGGCAAGGCCCGTTTCCAGATTGCGCTCGGCCAACCTGTTATCCTTATCCGCTACCAGCACCTTGCCGTTCTGCCGGATCGCCTGTGTCGGAATACGCAGGACGTTGTCGTGCCGCTCGATGATCACTTCGACGTCTGCGCTGTATCCCACAAGCAAGGCATGCTTGGGTATCTCTTCGAAATTCACCTCCACGTCCACGGTGCGCGCCTGCTTTTCCACTTCGGTGACGTAAGGTGCGATGCGCCGCACTTTTCCGGCAAAAATCTGACCGGCGAGCGCGTCGAGCGTGATGCGCGCCAGTTGCCCGACTTTTAATTTAGGCGCATCGACTTCATCCATGGGGGCGGTGACATATAGGCAGGTATCGTCGATCAGATCGATGGCGGGCGGCGTCGGAATGCCTTGAGGCGATGGCGTGGCATATTCGCCAAGCTCGCCGGTAATGAGCGCCACAATGCCGGCGAAGGGTGCGCTCAATACGGTGCGCTCCAGCCCGGCCTGCGTGACCTCGATCTGCGCCCGCGCGCGTTTGACGTCCCAGGCGGTGGCATCGCAACCGGCCTGGCGGGCGCGCGCTTCGGCATCCGCATTCTCGCTGGCCTGAGCGCTCAAAAAGCCCTTGTCCGCGAGCTGATGCGTCCGTTCTGCCTGGCGGCGCGCATTATCCGCCACGATGCAGGCTTCGCGGCGGCGTTCCTGGGCCGTGGCAAGCTGCCGTTGCGCCAGCTCGCGCTGCGCGGCGAGATCGGTGTTCCACAGCTCCAGCAAGGGCTGTCCCTTTTCGACGCGATCGCCCTCCTTTACCCAGAGCTTGACAATCTGCCCGCCCGCCGCCGGCGCAAGTTTGGCGCGCCGGCAGGCCTTGATGGTCCCGGCCCGCGTATTCACCACGGTCGCTTCCACGGTCCCGCGCGCAATCGTGGCAAGCTCGACTTCGATGGGTTTTGGACGCGTGGCGAACCACCCCGCAAGCCCCAGCGCAGCCAGAACCAGCGTGGCAATCAACACACGAGTGAGGATTCCTGTTTTTGTTTTTGGCATGACGAGAAACAAGCGGTATGGGCAGTATGAACGGTATGACAGGCAAAGCGGGCATTCACTCAGCCAGAAGCAATTCCCCTTGATGCGGCATGCCGGAACTCCGTAAAACGCTACCGGCATGCAACGCACTGGCGCGCACGCCCAGTAGCCGCAGCTTCTGCTTCAGAGGCACGCGCCGCAGACATTCTTCAGCCGCGCGACGAATTGCTGCGGCATCGGCGGTGGGAGAGGATAACGTAATATTCCGTGTTATGGTGCGGAAGTCGTCATACCGCAGCTTGATGCTGATCGTGCGGCTGGCGTAATCCTTGCGCTGGAGATCGTGCGCCAGATCCTCGCACAGAGCCGTAAGAATTTCCGAAAGCGCATGCCGGTCACGGCGGGGATGGAGATCCCGTTCGAAGGTGGTCTCGCGGCTGAGCGATCTGGGCTCGGAATCGGTGATCACCGGATGATCGTCTCTGCCGTGGGAAACCTCATGCAGCCAGTAGCCATAACTGCGGCCAAAGTGCATCTGCAGAAAGGCCACATCGGCATGCGCCAGATCGGCGATGGTGGTGATGCCAAGCGTGGCGAGCTTCTGAGTCGCCTTGGGACCGATACCGCTGATTTTCCTGACGGACAGGGGCCAGATCCTATCCGGGATATCCGCGAGGTCCAGGATGGTGAGGCCGTCCGGTTTTTCAAGGTCCGAGCAGATTTTCGACAATAGTTTATTGGGCGTCACGCCAATGGAACAGGAAAGCCCGGTGCTTTCCCGCACGGCCTGCTTGATGCGCCGGGCAAGCGTCTGGGTATCGTCGGGAAGCTCGCTCAGATCGATATAGATCTCGTCGATTCCACGGTCCTCGATTTGGGGAGCGATACCGGCCACCGCGGTTTTGAACACCCGCGAATAGTGGCGGTATGCGTCAAAGTCGGCAGGCAGCAAGATGGCATCCGGCGCCAGTTGCGCTGCTTTCATGAGCCCCATGCCGGAGGCGACCCCAAAAACACGCGCCTCGTACGTGGCGGTCGTCACAACGCCTCTGCCGGCGTAATCTCTCAACCGGGAGAAATGCCGGCTTCCGTCTTCGAGAATTGCCGGTTCCTGGTCACCCCGCCCGCCGATCACGACCGGCAAGCCACGTAATTCCGGATAGCGCAGTAATTCGACGGATGCGTAGAAAGCATCCATATCGAGATGAGCAATGCGCCGGGCCATCTGGCAACCTTTGATATCGTTACTTGCCTGTCCAGCAATCAGCCGGAAAATCGCGGACTTCGACAACT
>DASVYI010000026.1:0-2291 GCA_036392275.1 Nitrosospira sp.
CTGTCGCTGGTGCTGCGCAACCAGGTCGACAAGAGTCCGGGTACGACAGCGGGAATACGAACCCGAGATCTGCTGCGGCTGGATACCAAACCCGCAGCAGCACCGGTTCACCCCAGGACATCCGCTGCGCCGAAGCAGACAATTGAAATCATCCGCGGCATTCAGAAAACCGAGGCAAAACTGGGGGTAAGGGAACTCCGATGAAGCTGCGGCAACCGATGAACAGACCTCTCGTTTCCTCCGAAGAAAGTCATACTTTCCGGCAAACCGCTGAATCCTGGGTGGTTGGGGGCCGTAGCCGGCCCTTTTTTCCATCACTTCAAGTTGCAATGCTCCTTTGCGCCATTTTCATGCTGACCTCGAGTGTTCCTCCTGCGGCAGCCCGGACGATTGCAGTGGTCGCTCCGGCCGAGCCGCCGCTGGCGGTGGCCTCCAGCATGAATGTGACATTGGGCAAATCGGCCCTGCTCAGATTGCCTGCGGCGGTCGCGCGCTTGTCGGTGGGCAATCCCGACATTGCCGATGTTACGCTGATCAATCCGAGTCAGATCTATGTGCTGGGCAAGACCATCGGGATGACCAATGTCATCCTATGGACCCGGGGCGGACAAACCGCGGTAATCAATGTGACCGTCCTCATGGATGCCGCGGCACTGCAAAGCACGTTGCAGGAGCTTATGCCCGAAGAGCGAAACATCAAGGTGAATCCGGCGGGAGATTCGCTGGTGCTGTCCGGCACGGTGTCCGACACCATGAAGGCAGACCGGGCGGTCGCGCTGGCGGATGCTTATGTGCGGGCTTCCAACAGCTCGCAGGGCGGTTCGCAGCGTCCCGGCGCCCAGGGAGGTACCCAAGGGGGCGCGCAGGGCGGTGCTCAGGGTGGTACTCAGGGCGGCGAATCGCAGGGAGCCGGCCAGGGACTCGGCAGTATTCGGGTCATCAATCTGCTCCAGGTTGGCAGCAACCAGCAAGTGATGCTGGAAGTGAAGATCGCAGAGATTAACCGGACGGTTGCGGAAAAACTCGGTTTTGACTTTCAGCGAGCGACCCGGAAAGCCGGGAGCGTCTTTACGCAGGTCATGACCGGTTTTATCGGGGGCGCGCCGGGACAACTGTTCCAGTCTCTGGGTAATCCGAACATGGGCGACTCCTTTCTGATCGACGCGGAGAAAAAGGACGGCGTGATCCAGATTCTTGCCGAGCCTAACATCGTGGCGATCAGTGGTCAGGAGGCCAGTTTCCTGGTTGGCGGCGAAGTCATGATTCCCATTCCCCAGTTTGGGGGCGTGATCACGCTCCAGTCGAGGCAGTTTGGCGTGGGGCTGAAGTTCACGCCAACGGTGCTGGAACAAGGGCGGATCAATCTTGTGGTATCCCCGGAAGTGACGGAACTGGTCAAATTCGATACCGTTGCCACCACGGGTCTTGGCGGGTTGCTGGCGGTACCCACCTTCACGACGCGGCGCATATCGACAACCGTGCAGCTGCGCGACGGCCAGTCGCTCGCCATCGGCGGACTGTTGCAGGACAACATCAACGAAACGGTCAATCGCTTCCCGGTACTGGGAGAACTTCCGATACTTGGCGCACTGTTCCGCAGCAGTAATTTTCAGAAAGACAAGACCGAACTCATGGTCGTCGTGACGCCTCATCTGATAAAGCCACTGCAGCCCGGCTACACGCTGCCGACCGATGCCTTCACCCAGCCGGACCGGCCGGGATTTTTATTCGAAGGAACGATGGAAGGCTCATCGACGGATATGCCGCTAAGGGGCATGCCCGCATCAGGATATCCGCCCCAAATCGAAACCCCGGCCGAACCCCAGGCCAACCCTGCCAACGCCGGCGGATTCCAGATGAGATGAGAGGTGAAAAGAGATGACGAGAGATGAGCGAGAAATGAGGGCCAGCATGAAAACGGTATGGATGACAAGCATCCGAGACCGGCTGCCCACGGCTTCGACGGCTGCGTTGACCGTGGCTTTGACGGCAGCTTTGGCGGCTGCGTTGACCGCATGTGTACCGGCCGCCCCGAGGCTGGATGCGGAATTCGGCACAGCCGTGAACATGGCCAGAACTCAGCAGACTGCCAATCCGGCTGCCTCATACAACACCGATCCGGTCAAGGGGATCGATGGTCAGGCTGGCGATGCCGCCGTGGATAGCTACCGCGAATCATTCGTGAATCCGCGGCCGGCGCTGTCGGGAGGCGTGGTTAACGTCGGTACCGGCAGGGCTGGAAGCGGAGGCGGGGGTGGAGGCGGAATGGGGGGCAGGTAAGGCCGGCCGCT
>DASVYI010000027.1:0-4271 GCA_036392275.1 Nitrosospira sp.
TTCCAATGATGCAGACCCTAAGCTTATTTGCAACTGTATAGGGTTCGTGGCCTTTCCGTTCGATGACATGCTCCCTCCCGGTAATAAGATCTTTCAACACCCCTTCGGATTGTTTATCCCCGGACCAAAACGCTTCATCCAACACAAAGAAAATCAGCCGCTCCAAGTGGGAATTAAAATTCCCCACCAGATACCGCCGCGTCGCGGATAAGAGGTAGTGTGAGCCGAACAACGCCCCGATACGTTCCACCAGGGCATTCTTTCCCACCCCCTTCGCGCCGCGCATGACGAGCGCCACGAGCGGTTTTTCCCAGGGTTTCTGCACCATATGCGCGAAGTAATCAATCAACCACTCATACAGCGGCTCGTGTTTCTGACACACGTTTTCATACGCATGCTCGAGAAATCGCTCCACCATGGGATGAGTCGAGATAGGTGAGGGTTCAACCGCAAACCCTCTCCACAGGTTATACCACCGTGGGGGTAACTGCTGCTCTGGCGCAAAGACCAAGCCGTCATAGCTTCGCCGCTGGGGAGATTGAAACCACATTTTACTGAGCTGAATCGTTTGTCCGTTCCCTACTTGGACCCGTTCGGATGCCAAGCGCCCATGAAAGGCTTCAAGGGACAAGTGTTCCGTCCGGGCGTTGCCCCGATAATCGACCGTATCCCACAGCACAATTTGCGCGCCGCCGGATGTCACATAGGCGTATTCCAAATTCAGCTTTTCAACCGGGTTCAGTGGCGCCGAGCTCGGCGTGGCCGCTGAGGCCGGGACCACTGAGAACGCGGCTTCTGGCGCATCGACCCCGATGGGGTTTGCACCATATTTAAAGGCGTGTCTGATTTTCGTTTCGAGTTCAATATCGGTCCATGGGGGTGAACACCGCTCATTCCACCAGGCAAGCATTAACCGAAGGGTGCCCTCCGGTGTGCAGCCGAAGTCTTTGCATCGGGCCGCGACGGTGTAGGTTGTGTGGTCACCGCCGGCACCTTGGATGGCGAGCGGGGCTTGGTCTTGGAGGTAGGCTTCAGCTCGCGTTTCTGCCGTGTTGGTATCGAGTGCAAGAGCAAGCGATCGTGATGCAGCTTGTCGAACCAGACGTCCGCTTCCGCACTTATCGATAAGCCATTCGGGGGCGTCGGCAACAGGCAGGTCATTCCCCGTGTAGTGCCCTTCCGTTGTGGCTGAACCTGCACCGACAATGTATCCCCCTGCTGATCTAATGTCCAGGTTTCGACCACATACGCTTGCGCCCGACTTGACGGCTTGATGAGTGCGAAATACCAAATGTCGCCCTCCTGTCGGAGTAGTTTGAACATAGGTGCCGGGCCAGGTGCAGCCTTCGAGTTCGAGACGAATGAGCTCTTCATTGCCAACCCCTCCATTTTTCACGTCCACGTCGAGGACAATCAATGCCTCCCCGTTATCTCCAAATTTGCCCGTGTAAATCCCGATGTTGAAATCATAAAACTGCCAGCAAGCAATAATGTCCTGCTCCGTTCGAGTCGCCGCACTTTGCCAGTCACGGATACAAGGGGGTGCTTTTTTACCAACGACAATAGGGAAGACCCAAAAACCTTTTTTAGCCAACGCCAACGCATGCGAAAGGCTTGTCATTTCCGATATCGCCGTCCTTTCCACCCCTCGACTGCGATTGGTAGTCCTGCAGCCCATGGGGGCGACTGTTTCATCGCCGCTAAAAATTCTTCTAGAGGACGCGGGCTCCCCCCGCTCTGCACTTCCGCCACAATTTCATCGTGGACGTGGAGTACAATCGGCCACCCGTTGGCATGCAACTGGATAAGAGCATGAGCTAAGATGTCTCGTGCGACGGCTTGCGTAATGTTTTCCGCGAGTTTGCCGCCGTACGTGTGGGTCCGCGTCCACTGGCGGGTCGTATCGTCCACGGCTTTGTAACTCACTTGCGGTTTCATGTCCCCCCACGGGGTCAGGATGTCTTGCAATTCAGGATAGGGATAGCAGAGCAACCGTCCGGAAGGAAGGCAACACCACAGAAATGAACCGTGGATACGAAACGAGACGTTGCGACAGGGTGAGATGAGCCCTGGGTTTTGCACCGCCCGCACCGCCGCCGCTTCCAGGTCATACCAAAATTGAGTAATACACGGGTGCGCCCCACGCCACGCAAGCTTGATGCTCTCGGCTTCGCTATCCGACACCTTCACCCCATAGGTGACGGCCATGGTTTGAAACGCCCCGACGCCGCCTTGATAGCCAAGCGCCAACTCGGCCACTTTTCCGATCTGCCGTTCGGGAGACTTTTTCGTGTACGCGGTCACCGGCTTGTGAAAGATCCGCGCTGCCGCCAGGAGGTACAAGTCTGGCCCGGTGCCGGCATCGAAGGCTTCAAACGCTTTGACCTTCCATTCTTCCCCGGCGAGCCACGCCAGCACCCGTCCTTCGATGTTGCTATAGTCCCCGGCGTAGAGGAGATGGCCCGGCGCGGCACAGATGAGCCCACGCAAACAATCCGCAATGCGGGCCAAGGGTGAGCCATAGAACACGCGAATGTATTCCGCCGCTGTAGCGGGGTCGTACATCGTGCAGTACTGCAGGATGTCTTCAATCGCGTCTTGCTCGATCGTCGGACGCGGGAGATTTTGGGGCTGGATTAAGCGGCCCGCCCATCGGCCCGTTCCTGTCCCGTGAAACTGCAACATCCCGCGCACCCGTCCGCCCTCACCCCGGCATTGCAACATCCGTGAAATCTTCGCAGTCGAGGTTTTCGCAAACGCTTGACGGAGTTCGAGGGCTTCGCGCGCCGGCGCCGGGAGCGTATCTGTGACGAGCGCATCGATCACCTCCTGCTTGGCCAAGCCCGACATCGCGACGCCTTGCTGTTCGAGCCAGGTTTTGAGCTTCGCCACTTGGCTCGGCCCATCGACCGCGCCGCCAGTCAAGGACCAAAGTTGGATACTGCGAACCGCTTGCTCTCGCTCGACAATCGCGAGCGCCGTGGGCGCGGCGTCGCCGTCGATGTAGACACCACGTTGATTGATGGCTATATCGACATGCCATAGGTGAGACTCCTGTGTGGAGAGTGCCCGCACTCGTTGGTAGACTTCGCGTTCAACCCGAATATCCTGCTTGCAGTATTGATGGAGCCGTCCTTGTTTTTCAGGTTCATCCCACCAGATCGGTTGCCCGTTCTCGATCCGCCGAGGTTTCGACATCTGGACCGCGAGCCGGGACCCCGCTTGATCTTTTCCTTCGGCAATGCCGAGCGCCGCCGACATCTCATCAAGGGAACCCGGCAGCGCCATGGCATAGCCCGCCGCCATGGTGCAGATAAATTTTTCGATCGGGGTCGGGCGTAGCCCGTATTTGCGGGCCAGAATCGTATTGATGACCGTCCATTCGAACTGTGCGTTATGCGCAACCCAATGGGACGCTGGGGTGTTCGACAGCACCTCGAGTATCTGTTCATTCACCGCGATGCATGGCTCTTCGTAATCCAACGCGTACCCCATGCACCACACATCGGCCCATGGGTGTTGACAGTACACCGACGCGCCACAGGCTTTGAGGTCTGCCCCCGACCGCGTTTCAAAATCGATAAAGAGAATTGGCATAGAAAAAGGCCCTACCGCTCCATCACAGTAGGGCCTTATCTCCTCTACCCTTACCCGAAAATATTCCCGAGCTCCATTGCGGCACCGGGGCCCCCGCTATCGGCGCCTACCTCAACCAGTTCAAAATCATCTTCTGGATTGGAGCGATTGCCCAATGGCTCTCCGTCACGAGTCTTTTGGAGGTTCCGCAAGCCGAACGAAAATCCCTTCCCTTTCGCGTCGTAGAAATAGGGGTTAATCGTCGCCCGCGCCCAACAACCCGCGTAGAACTGCGATGGCTCGCAGATCGCCACGCGATCCGGACCAACAAGACCGGGCTTCTCTTTGCTGACCGCCGACGCATACAAGCACCCCGCTTGATAGCCCTTAAATTTCACGGCCTTATCCGCTTGATCCTTGAGTGGATTCCGAAATTGCGGCCAGGTTTTCGTGTCCGGCCCGAATTGATAAACCGCGACATCGTAGAGAGCCTTTTTCAGCAACTTCAGATCCGCATCAGAGGGGAACAACATGACGAGAGAATACCGCTTCCGGGGTTTCCCTTGTGCGTCAAGACTTTCTTGAGGTTCGAACACATACGGAAATGACACACGGAACTCTGGCGTAATAATCACCGCGCCGTATTTCCCTTCCGCCTCACGGAGCACTTTGCCAGTCTTCAACTCATCAGCCAT
>DASVYI010000028.1:0-2127 GCA_036392275.1 Nitrosospira sp.
TGCGCCTCGGGAAAGTAGAGCGGCAGGTAATGGTTCAAAATGCTATGCAGCAGCTTTGTCTTGCGCAGACTGACCTGCTGGTAAGTGTTTGCGATTTCCTGCAGATCGTTATAGTTGTGGATTAAAGGGTCGTGATAGATCTGCGTGGCGCCGGTCTTTAGCAGATGAAGGATGACTTGGGCATCCTTCGCGTCATTCTTGTCCCAGGTGTTATAAAGCGCTTCCCGGGTCCTGGCCGTTGCAATTGACGACACCAGGTAGAGCCTGAACCCTTGGTGATGCAGGAAACTTGCCAGTGGACGATGGTAATCGCCGGTGGCTTCGAATGCGATGTGGCAAGGCAACTTCAGGCCGCTCAGATAAGCCGCAAAACGATCGAAATCTGACTTGTGATTACTTATCCTGAATCCTTTACGCTGGCCATTGGGAAGTTCCAGCAACACGTCGTGCTTTTCCTTTGAAATATCAATTGCTACCCAAACCTTCGGCTGTATGTCTACAATTGATCGGGTCATGGCTGACAAGCTCCTCTGAAAAGAATCGTGGAACATTCATTTTAGGGAATAAGCTTGCCCAGCTATGACCACTTCGGATTAAGGTACTATGGTGTTCAGTTCTTCGCCAGGCGGCTCAAGACCCTCAAGGGTCTCATCCCATACGAATATATCTGCAAGATACGGCCGGATGAACCGGACAGGTTTATCATCGACCCGCACCACCACCCCGTGGGGCTAAACGCCTAGTCAGGCACACGCCTTTGTCCGAACGGATTGAAACCGAAATCCATCGCCGCGGTGAATCGAGATTCGCCATGGGATCAGTATCAGTACAAATGCTGGAAATTACTTTTAAATAGTTGCCTTAGCAGTTGACTCAACACGGATTACAGAACTATAGTGAGCCGATAGCATCCATATCAATAACAGGCGATGGAATCGGAACTGAAAGCCCTAGAAGATAAAATTCATCAATTCGTACGGTTGTGCCAGCAGCTACGCTCCGAAAATATTCATTTGCGCCAGCAATTGGCAGCCGCCACCAGCGAGAACAAGCATCTAGCGGAAAAGATAGACACCGCAACCAGCCGCCTGGAAACGCTCCTGGCACAGTTCCCCAGGGACAATGAACAGGCAGTGAATAGCCAGGAATGAAAAACGGCAAAGCCATGGATGTCACCATCATGGGACGTGACTTTCGTGTCACGTGCCCCGACGAGGAACGCGAAGAACTATTAAAATCCGTGGGTTATCTCGACAGAAAAATGCGCGAGATCAGGGATAGCGGGAAAGTGATCGGGTCCGAGCGCATCGCAATCATGGCCGCGCTCAACATCACGCATGAGTTATTGGCCGAGCGGCGCAGGGAAGGGTTTGACACGGAGGAATTTAAGCGTAGAATCGATCGCATGCAGGCTGCCCTTGATGCGGTATTGCCGGAACAAGACAAGCTGTTCTGATCCGGCTCGCACAATTTCGAGTCCTGAACAATTTCCGTTTGCGCCTCCCCATCGGGTTTTCCCGGAAGTCGGCGAAAAATGGGCAAAGGTTGTTCCCTGCGGTGTTCGTTTTAGGCCTATATTCTTTGAACCAACTTTTTGAGAACTGGTTACGAACCATAGCGATGCTGTTGTGCGCATCCTATACGGAAGCGCCTGATGCATCCGGCTAGTGACCGCCTTGGACCTCCAGGTTCAAGATAATGGTCTGACGGCATTTGCGGGGACCTTGTTTGAAAATCTAAAAAGCGGCTATGCCGCTTTTTAGATTTATTTTCAGACAATTTATTTTCAGACTTACCGATCTGCTTCGGCCACCGCTTCAGCCCTGTAACTTGGTCCGCGGAACCCGAAGCTCTTCCCGCACACCACATTTATCTTCGTCGCATTTATCTTCGCTTGAGGATGTGCCGGCATGAATCCGACGAATCCCCGCATCGATCCCGAGGGCGCCCGCCTCCCCATCAAACTCGATACGACCTCGAATGGCGAGTTCGAACCGGTGCCGTTATCGGCCGTGAACCAAGCAGCAAATCAACTTGCTCACGAAGCCGCCGGCAACAATTCGAAGCATCTCGCGGTTTCACGGCGGCAATTCCTCATCTCCGCTTGCGGTGCGGCCTCCACGCTTC
>DASVYI010000029.1:0-1968 GCA_036392275.1 Nitrosospira sp.
CGCAGCACATCGAGTACGGCGAGATGATTGCCGGATGTGGCGTGTTCAAGCCAGGTCTTCGCATCCGCGGGAAGCCGCGCGTGATCCGTGCCGCACGCCTGTGCCAGGGAACAGGCTATCACATCATCGGTCCAGACATGGGTATAAGGGCTGGCCATCGATTGGGGCATGGTCCCGCCGCCCCAGAACCAGACGCTGTTGATCGCCGGCTCACCTCGTGCTTCCCGAGCATGATTGAGCGGGTGATCGTGCAAAAGCATCTGAATTTCGTTGAATAGGCCACGCCAGACTGCCTGATTCGCGTCGTATGGCAGCAGTTCGTTAATGCCTCTGTTGACAACTTCGCCAAGCAGGTGCGTCCTTGCCGGCGGCATTTCTTCCGCGTGCAAATACCACCGATCGGGCCGCAGCGGGAAAAATACTATTTTCTGTCCGCTGACAGCGAAATGGCGGTTCAGCAACTCGGTAAGCTGATTCGCCTCCTGGGATGAAATCGGAAAAACACGACTGTCGGTCAGAAGAAGTTGATCGCGTTCGATTTGCAAATGTACCGGGTCGGCGCGAACCCAGTAATCATCGCCTGCTTTTATCCTTTCAGCACCGTCGAGTGTCAGGGTAATTGGCGCTACCGGCCAGTCCAGTTGTTTCGCAACCTTGAAAGTTTGGCAAAGCCATGCTTCAAACTCCTGAGGTCCGTCATCGTTGCGCGAGGATTTTGCCAGCAGACTCTCCAGGGCAGGCAGCGGCAAATCGCGATAAATCGCAGTTAATGTCGCGTCGGGCCAGAAGAGGGACGGAACCAGCAAATGTAAATTCATTATCGGCGGCTGTTAACCCGAAATCGAGGGACCGCTGAAATGGGTCTCTGGTGGCTGACCGGGAGATATCTTCAAAGTTGCGTTGATCGCTCGGTAAGCGGCCAGTAAGCGATCGGCAAGAGGCCAAGTCATCGACCCGGAACTCCGTCAGGATTGCCGGCGGAGCGGATAACCGGATTGACAACAAAACAGGCCAGGCGGCAACTTGCCGGGGTACTCCTTATCGGGTTCTTAACCGCCTGCGACGGTCATCCGGTCTATCAGCAGGGAACCACACTGCTTGGACCCGCGCACGATCACATCGTTTCCTGCCGCGCAAATACCGGGCAGCATGTCTTTCAGGTTGCCTGCAATCGTGATCTCCTCGACTGCATGGCGAATTTCGCCGTCTTCCACCCAGAAACCCGCGGCGCCCCGCGAATAATCACCCGTGACAGAATTGACGCCCTGACCAAGCAGCTCGGTTACCAGCAATCCTTTACCCATCTTCTTGAGCAAAGCGGGGAATTCCAGCGCATTCCCATTATCAAAAATCAGATTGTGATTGCCCCCCGCATTACCGGTGGTACGCAGGCCAAGTTTGCGGCCGGAATAGCTGCTGAGAAAATAGCCTTGTACCACACCGTTTTCGACGACCTTGCGCTCCCGCGTCGCAACCCCTTCGTCGTCGAACGCGCCGCTTGCCAGTCCTTTTTTCAGATGAGGCAGTTCACGGATCTGGATGTCCGGAGCAAATATCTGGCGCCCCATACTGTTCAACAGGAATGATGACTTCCGGTAGAGGCTGCCGCCGCTTACGGCGCTTACAAAATGCCCTACCAGGCTTGCAGCGATGGGGGCTTCAAACAGTACGGGCACCTCGCAGGTGTCGATCTTGCGTGCGCCCAGGCGTCTGGCGCTGCGGGTACCCGCTACCTTGCCCACGCTGCCGGCCTCCTCCAGATCCGCTGGATCGCGGGTGGTGCTGTACCAGTAATCGCGCTGCATGGCATCGTTCTCGCTCGCAATCACCGCGCAGCTGATACTGTGACGCGATGCCGGATAGCCGCCCATGAACCCCTGACTGTTCGCATAAACGAACTGTGACTCGTTCAACAGGACACTGGCTCCCTCCGAGTTGGTGATACGCCTGTCGGCGGCGAACGCGGCC
>DASVYI010000030.1:0-5834 GCA_036392275.1 Nitrosospira sp.
TGGGATCCGACGATTAAACTCTTCATCTGTCCGGCGTTCTAACAGACGAAAGACCGTGGCCTTTCTTCCGCTATTTCGCAGATACTCATGAAACCCATTGACCTTCCGTCCGAATTCCCGGCCCGCATACATTCGGATTCTTCCGATCCGGAAAGCACGGGAATAAGCGCCGGAATAAGTGCCGAAATACGCGCGGAAGCCAATCGCTGCGTGGCGTGCGGCCTGTGTCTGCCGCATTGCCCCACGTATCGGATCATTCAATCGGAAGCCGATTCTCCCCGTGGGCGCATCGCTCTGATGAGCGGTGTGACGAATGGCCGTATCCCGATGAATGCACGCTTCGCGCTGCATATGGACCGCTGCCTGACCTGCCGTGCCTGCGAGGCCGTGTGCCCCAATAACGTGCGTTTTGGCGAGCTGATCGACAAAACCCGGGCCATGCTGGAGCCATCGCGGCACAATATCCTGAACGGCGAAGTCACGTTAAAACCATGGTTGCGGAAGTTCGTCGAGCGCGAGCTGATTGCAAAACCTGAACGTATCGATACCTTGCGCCCTCTCTTGCGCTTTTATCAGAGAACAGGCTTACAAAAATGGATACGTAAATCGGGCCTGTTGGGTAAAGCCCGGCTCGCCCTGCTGGAATCGCAATTGCCGCTCGTTTGCAAGCCTCTCCGTCTACCCGCCGGGGCAGGCGCGGCGCAATCATGGCAGAGGGTTTATCCGTCCACAGGCAAGCAGCGCGGCGAGGTCGGCTTGTTCCTTGGTTGCGTGGCGCGTCTGACGGATGTTGCAACAATCAATGCCGCCATAGCCGTGCTCAATCGCCTGGGCTATACGGTACACGTGCCGCGGGGACAGACCTGCTGCGGCGCACTGCATCAGCATGGTGGCGAGCTGGAAGCGGCCCTGAAGCTGGCGAGACGGAATATCAGGACGTTCGAGGAGTTGAACCTGGATGCGGTCATAAGCACGGCATCCGGTTGCGGCTCGCAATTGTCGGAGTATTTTTCCGTGCCCGCAGCGCAACCGTCCGAAAATCGTTTCCCGGCGCCACGGGAGACGGGAAACGCCCGCGCCAGCGATTCGATGTTGACCGGTCAGGCCAGAAGCTTTTCCGCAAAAGTCATGGATATCAATGCGTTCCTGGCAATGGCCGGCGGATGGGATGCGTTACGGCTTAAGCCATTGCCTCATAAAATTGCGGTACATGAGCCATGCAGCCTGCGCAATGTGCTGCGCGGCGCCGCCCATCCCTATAAGCTGCTGGCGCGCATTCCCGAAGCTCAGGTCGTGCCGCTTCCAGGAAATAACCAGTGCTGCGGTGCCGCCGGAACCTATTTTTTCGACCAGCCGGAGATGGCTCAGACGCTGTTGCATGATAAGCTGACAGCGCTGAATGCCAGCGGCGCGCGCTATCTCGCCACATCCAATGTAGGCTGCGCCATGCATATCGGCAGTGCATTGCGCAAAGCGGATTCAGCGGCAGGCACGGCGATCGAGGTCGTGCATCCCGTCACGCTGCTGGCGCGGCAAATGGGCTAACCAGATAACCCATCAGGCGGCTCTCCATGCCTAACGGATATCCGGGTTAAAAATGAGCTAAAATATTGCGCTGTGCTTGTATCGCTTACCAGAATTTCATGCCAAACATCGATAAACTCATCATCGGGTTCGACCGGGCGCTGCGGACATTGCTGACGCCGGCCCAGACACTGCGCCCCGTACCGGGAATCGAGCTGCCGGAGGTTGAACTGGATGACTCAGAGAAACGCGAATCAACCGCCTTGATGCGCGTCAATCACGTCGGGGAAGTGTGCGCACAAGCGCTCTATCAGGGACAAGCCCTTACTGCCCGGAACCGGGAAGTGCAATACACTCTGGAGCAGGCGGCGCGTGAAGAAACCGAGCATCTTGCCTGGACCGAGCGGCGCATCGCAGAATTGAGCGGCCGCAAGAGCCTGTTGAACCCGCTATGGTATGGCGGATCATTCACCATTGGCGCATTGGCGGGAATGCTCGGCGATAAATGGAACCTGGGATTTCTCGCGGAAACCGAGCGCCAGGTGGAGGCACATCTGGCTGGACATCTCAAGCGTCTCCCCCATCACGACCAGAAAAGCCGTGCCATCGTCGCCCAGATGCAGATCGATGAGGCCAGCCATGCCACCACGGCCATGGCGCACGGCGGAGTGGAACTGCCCATGCCCGTGAAACTTGCGATGAAGCTGGGATCAAAAGTGATGACGCAGACCGCGTACTGGGTCTAGCAGTCTGTCGGACTTGAAGAATCGAAGCGAAAAAGTGGCTGGGTGAGAACAGATTTCAACGATTTTGCAGGCCAATAGTTGTTCTATTGATCAAAAAAGCGGCGAAATATGGACCGGCCAGACGCTTTTGTAGCCGATTTCCTTTAGGTCCGACGGGCTGCTAGCAGCTTATCCGGCTTGAAGGCTGGGCTTTCATGCCTCCATGATCTCGAAGTCGTGTGTCAGTACCGCCGTTTTACCCAGCATGATGGAGGCCGAGCAGTACTTCTCGGCGGACAGCGTGATGGCCCGTTCGACTTGCCGGGAATTCAAATTCCTGCCGGTGACGATGAAGTGAAAATGAATGCGGGTGAACACCTTGGGTTCTTGCGGAGCCCGTTCCGCCTCCATCTCTACGACACAATCGGTAATATCCTGGCGGCCCTTTTTCAGGATCAGTATCACGTCGACAGCCGCGCAACCGCCGGTTCCCATTAGCAGCATTTCCATGGGTCGCGGCCCCAGGTTCCTGCCGCCCGCCTCCGGCGGCCCATCCATCAACACGGTATGGCCGCTGCCGGATTCGGCGATGAAGCTCACTCCATCTTTCCACCTGACGCGCGTTTTCATCAGTTTCAGTTTTTTTGAAATATCCGGTATTTTAGCTCTGTGTCGCCCGACCAGGAATCGACCTAGAAGAAATAATTGACCGAAAAAATGCCTTCATTGTTATGATCATAGCGATTCAGTTCGATCCTTAGATCAAGATCTCGCGATAGCGCATAGCGGGTTGCAAAATGGGAAGTGAAGAAACGCTTGCTTTGACCCAGGAAAAAAAACTGATAACTTCCCGCGAGTTTGACTCTCCAGTTCTCGGTTATATCGTAGTACATCCCCACTTCTGCATCGCCGCCCAGACGATAATATTGTTTCAAATGATTGGAAAATTCCGTTTTCACATCAACGAACGAAAATAACAGCAGAGGTGAAAAAAAATCGGGCCGGTAGGAAACACCTCTCCCGTAACTGCCTTTGAAGGAATTGCAATAGTTGCAGCGGAGATCTCTAAGCGTATCGAATTGCAGATCTCCACGCCAGGAAAATTTGGCAAACAGGGGATCGTAGGGATTGAACGAGGTAATGGAGAGAATTTTCGCCTGATCCAGCCTTACCCGCTCGGATTCCAGGTAATAGCGGAGCTTGAAATCCATAAAAATGATCTCCGAGTTTTTGTCATATCCAACATTTCTGGCCATCAAATCATGGTATGCCGGACGATAGGCGAATTCCAGAAAAGGTTCACGCTTATTGTGCCCTACCGCCACACGAAAGCGATCCGTACCGTGACCCTGATCCGGTCGGGTGGAAAAGCGCGTGATGACGTCATTGGCATCATCGGTAACCGGAAGGCGGCTCCTGGCTAACAGAACCGAACGCGGGATTTTTATTTGCTTGTCGCTCTTTTCCTGCATGCTGTAATACTGCAGGTAATCCATATGAGCATTCAACACGAGCGCTTGTGATCGCACGGGAAGGCTTTTGAAGGCAGGACTTTCCGGCGAAAGTTCTCCCTTGACCATGTCCTGCAACACCCGCTTTTCGGTATCGACCATCTTGAGCCGCTTGTGATTCATCTGGCTGAGCACTGCGGGCCGATATGCGATCTGTTTTACCAGCCCTTCCTGCGCCATCACGATTTTTACCGTATCCGTCGGGATCACGCTGAAAAAAAATGAATCTTTTAAGTGCAAATTTGGATTGGCGATTTCCAGCAGGGAAAGCACATGGTATGAGCAGTTTTCCTGGAAATAATAATAATCAAAATAGGTTCCGCCTAATTCCCATAGGTGCAGAAGCATCATGTTTAATTGGTCTTGGGTAAGCTTCAGCTCATATTCCCAAAGATCCCGGCTTTCCCAATTGTTGTATTCCTGCACTTTGGTGTAATAGGGAAAAATCGCAAAACGGCCTTCAAATGAACCGATCAAACCCTTCAATGCATAGAGAAATGCATTTTCTGTATCGGGAAGCGCTGCATAATTCGCGCCATAGCTCATTAAATTATTACCGTTGCCCGTTCTCCTGCTATCAATGCGCATGAGGGTATGCCCGAACATCGATGCGGGGTTGTTCATGAAATAGGATGCAAATACCAATGTTGCCCCGACTGGATCCAGGTCTTTCATCCAGCGGTCAAGCCGGTCGCATGTTTGTATTTTCAGGCGATGGGGGTCGAATACCAATTGCTGATTCAACCATTTGAACCGGGCGGGAAAATTACACTGCGGATGCTCCTTGCCTTCTGCAATCTCGTCCAGCGGAACGAAGAAGCTGGCAAGAGTCGCCGCCAGCTCCGCTTCCGGATCGGTTTTTCCTCTCGGAGAATTGAAAAACTCCATCCCATCCGCCTCGCTGATCAAGCCGCCGAAAGATTTCGCGCGGTACTTTAAAAGCAGGTGCCAGACACGCTCATCGGCAAGTTTTTTTTGCCTGGCTTGCTGTTGCAGTTCAACCAGATAATCAACGGCGGGTTTGGAATGAGCGGTTACGGGAAACAGACAAAGCCAGAAAAGCAGTCCAACCGCAAGACAAACAGGCTGCACAAAGGAATCAGTAGGAATCAGGGGAGAGTGGTGACCGATATCGAGACGGATACGGGCTTTCACCCGTATCCGTTATTTTTTTAGTTCAGTGCAGATAGCTGGATATTGCAGGATTTTGAAAGTTTGGGATGACTAGTCAACTGGTTTTCAAGCTGACTCAGTAATTCGGTTGAAGTTGTTTGATCATTTGCTACCAAATTTTCAAACTTCTCCTGAACCATTGTGCCAAATTCTTGATGGCTTGCTGCGGGACATTGATACAGGCTGGCCAGGGTGTACAGATTTTCACCTTTGCCTTGTGCCATTTCTTTAACCAGGCTGGTGTAATTCTCCTGCGCAAATACCTCTCGTTCTTTGCTTACTTTCACCAATCCATGGTCCCCGCAATTCGAGGTTCCGAACGTAATCCCGAGAGTTTGTGACCCGAATGTTCCATTGGTTGTTGCAGCAAGGACCTGCGTCGCGCCAGGTTTTGATCCGAGGACCATCGAACCCAGCCCGCAGCCCGCCGCACCATATCCAGCGGCAAAAACAGAAACAGGAAGTAAAAATAGAGAAGCTGCTATTGCAATCCGACTATACCGTCCCATGATTTTCTCCCATAAAGAGGTTGCTATCACTTCAAATCCAGATCACCGATCCAATGATTTGACGATAGGTTTAAAAACCAAATTTTTTATTAAAAACATCCAGGAAAATGATCCAGGGAGAATAATTAATGCTCTCCGCTGGAACAGGGTTGAATGTAATGAACGGGCTTCAGATTGTCAAATGTTATATAAGGAAATCCCAAATATTATATTAATCAGCGTTTTGTAATGTTCTGGCGTATCCCCCTTGAAAACGGAACCCGCATACGGCAAGAAAAACCGGAATAGCGGCGGATTTCAACGTTCTTCCGATGGTGGCGGCATCAGCCGATACCATAACAAGCCGGTGACTTCGTGGAAGAACCAACTGCTTTTTTGCAGCGCACTGGCCG
>DASVYI010000031.1:0-4449 GCA_036392275.1 Nitrosospira sp.
CAGGCGGATCTCGTTTTTATCGGTCGAGAGTTACTGCGGGAACCTTACTGGGCCCTCAAGGCGCAACACATGTTAGGGATAGAGCCTGAATGGCCTATCCAGTATGGTTATGCCGTCAAGCGGCGGGCAAAATAGACGGTGCTGTAGTTTAATTTATTTCTGAAGGAGCTTCAGTAATGCTTCCGCTCCAGGTCCGGAAGAAGCGGGATTTTGGCCGGTTATCAGCTTGCCGTCCACCTCGATATGCGGACCCCAGTTTGGGCCTTTGCTGAAGATGCCTCCTCGTTCCCTCAACCGGTCTTCCAGCAGAAAGGGTACGACCGAGGTCAGGCCTACTGCTTCTTCTTCCGTATCCGTAAACCCCGTCACGCGCTTGCCTTTAATGAGATAGTCTCCATCCTTTCCGCGCACGTTCAATAGCGCAACCGGCGCATGGCACACTGCCGCGACCGGCTTGCCGGCCTTTACGAAGTCCTCGATCAACGCAATGGAAGCCGGGTTGTCAGGCATATCCCACATCGGACCATGACCGCCGGGATAGAAGACCGCATCGAAATCAGCGGCGGACACGCTAGCCAATTTCCTGGTGTCAGCAAGCTCAGCCCGGGCAGCGGGATCGTTGCGGAACCGCCTGGTTGCTTCAGTCTGGTTTTCCGGCATATCACTTTTAGGATCTAACGGCGGTTGTCCGCCATCTGGCGAGGCCAGTGTAACTGTTGCTCCGGCATCCTTCAGTACGTAATACGGCGCGGCGAGTTCTTCCAGCCAGAAGCCGGTTGCCTTTCCCGTGTTGCCGAGCTGGTCATGCGACGTGAGAACCATGAGAATGTTCATCGAAAATCTCCTTCTATTTTTGGGGCAATGGGAGCCAGTGTTACCACAGATCACCCAGCAGCCTGTTGAGTGCAAAAAGTACGACTGCGAGCATCAGTAAGCCGAGCAGCAGGCTGTTTTCCTCGATCAGGTTTTCAGCAAGCTTGGATACCTGCTTGAGACGGCGGAAGTAATACAGGGCAACAGCGATGCCAACCACCATGGCCGCATACAACAGCTCTACATATCCCACTTCGAAGTACCACTCGCCCTTGTCCATGTGATTGTTCCCCGCGTTACAACTGTAGCAGGCCAGGTTTCTTGTCCGGTTTCCTGTCGGTACGCAAGGAAACCTGGGTATGTGTTTTTTTGAAGATGGTTTTATAGCGGCCGATCAGGTGCAGGAAATATGAGAGCTGGCGGCTATATGGCGCCGCGGGCAAACGGTCATGCCCGGTGGTTAGGCTCGGGCAGGTCACCTCTTATGGCCTTGAATATAGCCGACAAAGCCTTCCATAAACTTGCGGAGGTTTTCGCTGATGGCGGAATCGGAAATCTCGCCGCTCGCATCGATGACGCTGCCAGCACGCGATACAAGCAGGCGGCCGCCAGTCCAAAGCTCGGCGCCCAAGGTGCGGAATATGGGAAGCCACGCATTCTGCGACAGAATCGTGCCAAACCCGCCGGGAGAGGCCCCGGCGATAGCGACTGCCTTGCCACCGAAAACTCGCGGGATATCTTTTGGGGGACGGGAAAGCCAGTCGATCGCGTTCTTTGCGACTCCCGGAATGCTGTTGTTGTATTCCGGCGTTATAAGCAATAATCCATCAGCCTGCGCAATCTGATCCTTGAGATGCTCTACAGTCCCTGGCACCCCGTTTTCGGCTTCTTCATCACCGTTATAGAGCGGAATATTCGCGATCGATTCGATATGGAGTTTGCTGTCGGGGGGCATCAGCGCGGCAGCCGCGCGAAGTAATGCCAGGTTATACGAACCGCTGCGTACGCTGCCGGAAATACCGATGAGACTGATCATTGCATTCTCCTATCGCGCCGTTGAATGAGACTGTTACACTTGAATATTAGCTCGCCGGCGAGATTCTGCATAACCTCCTAAACTTTCGGGTTTTTCTCAAAAAGATTCTCTCTTCATCGTGCGATGCCCTGCCGTGGTTTGCCTACGCCTTCGAAAAAGTTGGGTCGCTCTTCACCAAATTCTCTCAGGCGGACGACAAAGGTGCTGGATATGAACGTAAAACCAGACAGTCAGCAATCCATGCTGGCCATCGACATTCAGCAGCCGGGAGGGCCGGAGGTACTCGTGCCGGCCTTCCACCCCATTCCCCAACCGGCGATTGGATGCATCCTTGTCAAGGTTGAGGCAGCTGGCATCAACCGTCCGGATATTTTGCAGCGGCGCGGGCTTTATCCGCCGCCCCCCGGTGCACCGGGGATCCCGGGGCTTGAGATCGCCGGAACGATTGTGGCGCTGGGGCCGGGAACGAGCCGCTTCGATATCGGGGATAAGGTTTGCGCCCTGGTCGCCGGCGGGGGATACGCCGAATATTGTGCCGTGCATGAAAGTAACGCGCTGCCGGTACCGCAAGGTTTCAGTATGGTGGAGGCAGCGGGCATGCCCGAAACGTTCTTTACGGTGTGGACCAATCTCTTCCAGCGAGGTGGACTCAAAGCCGGTGAAACCGTGCTGATTCATGGCGGCGCCTCCGGTATCGGAACAACGGCGATAATGCTCGCCAAGGCATTCGGCGCCACGTCGATCGTAACGGTCGGCTCGGAGGAGAAGCGGGATGCCTGTCTCGCTCTGGGCGCGGACCACGCCATCAACTACCGCGCGCAGGATTTTGTCGAGGAGACCAAAAGGTTAACCGGCGGCAAAGGAGTGGATGTTATCGTCGATATTGTCGCGGGTGATTATGTCGCCAGGAACTACCAGGCGGCTGCGCTGAACGGACGCATAGTCCAGATCGGCGTCCAGAATGGCCCTGCCAGAGAGCTGAACCTCATGGTCATGCTGACCAAGCGGCTCACCCATACCGGCTCCACGCTGCGATCGCGAAGCGTGCAGGAGAAAGCAGGGATTGCGGAAGAGCTGGAACAGCGGGTGTGGCCGCTGCTGGAACAGGGAAAATTAAAGCCCCTGATATTTCAGATCTTCAGGCTGGAAGAAGCGGCCGGGGCCCATGCCCTCATGGAGTCCGGCGTGCATATCGGAAAAATCGTTCTGACGATTGCTGCGTGAAAGGAGTTTCCGACGATCGCGATCTTACCTGCAAACAGGACAAGAGCTAATTGCCCTAATAGCCTGTCGTCGAGATCCGGAATTCGCGAACTGCTTCCGTCTCCCGCAGAATTTCAGCCAGCATGGATGTTTTGCCTGGGTCTGTGGTTTGAATATCCATGCGATATTCAAACAATCCGGTCTGGGTAATGCGGTAACTCATATTCTCGATCGTGAACCCGTGGTCATTGAGGAGTTTTCTCACCTGATTCTCCGTCATGACGTTGTTCCTGTCGAAGCTGACGTGATATTGGGCATACGACCGGTGCGGAAGTCTGATTTCAAGCAAGCGGAACAGAGAGAGAGTCCCCAGCGTAAGCAGCGTTGCAAGGATTGCAGGAAAATAAAACCCGATACCCAGAAGGATTCCGATGGCGGCCGTAATCCATATGTAAGCGGCGGTGGTCAGTCCGCGAACGCTCAATCCCTCCTTGAAAATTACCCCTGCACCGAGAAAACCTATACCTGTCATGATTCCCTGAGCCATTCGAGTTGGATCGGTTCGTATGCTTTCCGTCGAAATACCCGGCAGCCACTTCCATTCATAAAGCGTTACCAGCATCAGCAGGCTGGACGCGAGGCACACAAGCGTATGGGTTCGAAAACCGGCAGGATGGCCGTGAAAAGTTCTTTCAAGGCCGATAACGGCACCCGCGACCAGCGCTCCGACAAGATGGAGGGTGATGATGGAATCATCGGCATTCATAACGGCCTTCAAAATATTTTGTCACTGACCCTGAGGCATCCACGGGGATTTTTTCAGTCGGCCTTCAGGCGAGGCTATTATTGTCAACCATTAATGTTTATTATTAAAAGTATATAACAACAAATTGATAAATAAATATTATTAAATATTTGACTTGCACCATGAAGAAATGGGCTTAACTAAACTCATTGTATAAAAAATCTCCATTTATGGCACTGAATCCGGCGCCAGTGGTCAAAATTATTATACAAAGGCCATTTACTGGGGTTGTTCAAGTAGGAGGTCGCCATGAAAACTATGTACGAAATTTTGATGACAGCGCCACCTGTGTTAGTGACACGATGCAAAATTGCCATGGTGGAAATTGCGCATGGTCATTGGGCTGCTGCCGCATTGACACTGGAGAATGCGATACATCAAGCGGAACCCGGACAATGGGTCCTGGATTGCATGCAGATGAGAGATTTCTGCTTGATGATGGATAAGGTGAAATACCAGGGAATAGAAGGATTGGAAGGTATGCAAAAGCCCACGAGGACGGGATCAGATCGGTTATTTGTCATAGAAATGAGAGCGTGAGTAAGCTGCTCATACTGATCGTTTTTGAATCACTTCATCAAATGACTGGGAG
>DASVYI010000032.1:0-8151 GCA_036392275.1 Nitrosospira sp.
TGCTCCGCCAGCCATTTGATGGTCATTATTCCCAGCACCGTCATGGCCAGCGAGCCGGCCAGGTGCGAAAATATGATGACGAAAGCCCAGCCATATTGTTCGCGCAACAGCAATGTCACGGTTTCAGCGGAAAACGTGGAAAAGGTGGTCAGTCCGCCGAGAAAGCCCGTAATGGCGAACAGCCGCGCCTCCGGCGGGAGCAGGGTATTGTGATGGAAATACTCGACCGCAATGCCTACGAGATAGCCACCCGCCAGGTTGGCCGTAAGGGTGCCGAGCGGAAGCGTCGGGAATACGGGATTCAGGGCGATGCCGAACCACCAGCGCAGCCATGCGCCCAGCGCCGCGCCAGTCGCGACGGCCATTACCGCTTGCAAACCCATGCTGTTCCGTTCGTTGCCGTTCCGCTCGTCACGGAGCAGCCGTTTCCATAACCCGGCTGTATGTTCCTTCACGCGCCAGACCGTTCAAACGGCAGCGCTTGAAGAATGCCTGTTGCGCCGCCGCGACATTGCTTTCCTGCCCCTGCCATGCCGCCAGAACGGGCTCCTGGAGCGCTCGCCCGTACGAGAAACTGAGCTGCCAGGGATGCGGGCCCATGGCATTCATGGCGCTCAGGTGATCGGTGGCATCTTCCGGGCTCTGGCCTCCGGACAGAAATACGATCCCCGGTACCGCCGCGGGTACGTAGCGGCGGAGGCAGCGAACTGTGGCATCCGCGACCTGTTGGGCTCCAGCCTGATCTGGACATTTTTTCCCCGCGATCACCATGTTCGGTTTGAGCAGCATTCCCTCGAACACCACGCGGTGCGCATCGAGTTCGGCAAACACGCTCTCGAGCACGCGCGAGGTGACGGCCTCGCACCGGCCGATATTGTGGGCGCCATCCATGAGCACCTCCGGTTCCACGATGGGCACCAAGCCGGTTTCCTGGCAGAGGGCGGCATAGCGGGCCAGCGCGTGGGCATTCGCGCGGATCGCGTATGGCGACGGCACATCGTGCTCGTCGATTTCGATTACTCCCCGCCATTTGGCGAATCGGGCGCCAAGCTGCTTGTATTCGTCAAGCCGTTCGCGTAATCCATCCAGTCCCTCAGTGACTTTGTCGCCGGGGTAGAGCGCCAATGCCTTTGCGCCTTTATCCACCTTGATGCCGGGGATGATCCCCCGGCTCGATAGGAGTTTGGCGAAGGGGATACCCTCGCGGGAACTCTGACGCAATGTTTCGTCGTAAAGAATCACGCCGCTGACATAGCGTTCGCTGCCTTCGGTGGTGAAGAGCAGTTCACGGTACCGCCGGCGGCTTTCCTCGGTCGACTCGACCTTGACCGAGTCGAAGCGTTTTTTGATCGTCGGACCGCTTTCATCCGCCGCCAGCAGACCTTTCTGTTTGGAGACGATCGCTTCGGCCACTGACTTGAGTTCGTCGATATTCATGGGATCCCGTTCTCCTGTAAAGATTCTAGTTTGCCGGATGTTCCCCGAAAATGCCCATGTACCATAGGATGATCAAGGCGACGATGGCACCCGCAATCAATACATAATAGGGCCAAACCGCTTTTTTCTCCGCATAGGGGTCGGCCATCGAGCGACGCGATCCTTCCGGCAGGCTGGCCATTTGCGTCAGGGACCTGCCAAACGGGATATTGATGCGTGCGCGCGCATTGATCGCCCAGCCATTGGCATCCAGTATGGGGCCGAGGGTGCGTTTCTTCAGCTTGAACCAGGCCACAATCATGGACGGTCCGGAAATCAGTAGCATCAGGCCGATGATCGCCAGCGGCACCTGCCAGAATTTCAGCCCGAATATGCCGCTGACGATAGAGGCGAGAACGCCGCCGATGGCGCCGAGCGCCAACCCTATCGCTGCAAAAATACCGGCGAACTTGCCCACATCGAAAGGCTGTTTGGGCGGTGGCGGAGGAGCCGCGCCCTCCGTAACCGGCTTGGCGCTCTCTGCCGCCGCCTTGAGCAGTTTCTCATCCGCCGCGGCAGCTTTCGACGCCGCCAGTTTCTGCATCTGGTCGTTGATGAACTTGATCAGTTTTTTGTACGGCGACCAGAATGCCTGGCGGATGCTGATCGGGTGGTCCAGGATGCGTATGATGGTGGCATCCCAATCCTGGCCCCTCCGGTCATAAAAAATTCCATTGCGGCCCACCATCAGAAAGTCCGAATCGCCGTCGGTAAAGGCTGCGGCGATGCTCATTTTTTCCGTGCCGCCTTTGCGCACGCACTCGCAATAAGCCAGATAGATGCCGCTCATATTGGCGAACTCGGCATGCTTGCCGATATCTTCGACCTTGATGCACAGGTCACAACTGCGGCTGTCCAGATACAGTGTCCCCAACTGGAACAGCGCTTTGTCCCTTCCCGTGTAGAAACTGCGGAACGATACGAAATTATTGACCAGTTTGAACAGGTCGCGCTTGAAGCGCAGCAGTTTTTCCACAGAGCGGATCGCCTTGACTTCGCTTTCGACTGCCTTATCCTGGCTGATCAAATCATCGATGGCCTTTTTATGCTTGCTGCCGGCAATCTCGTGCAAGCGGGCATTGCCCAGTTGTTCGGCGGAGCAGACCGGTTTGGCGGCTTGCCAGGCTTCAAACGCCGCAAACTTGGCGCAGAGCGCAGTCCATTCCGAGGCGAGCAGATTTTCTTTCTTGCCGAATAGCGGCACAATAGCCTGGTCACGCAATGCCTCGATCTGGTTTTGCCAGGCGGGATTGGTATTGGAATGCAGGGGCAGGGGCTTGTTGGGTTCGACCGTCGCAAGCGGAAAACTTGCGATATCAGTATTTTGCGCCGACAGGCTTTGCGCGGCGATATGCAGATAATCCTCGGTGGAACGGCTGAGAGGCAAAGCCGCCCGTATGTCATAGGCGGCGAGCTGGCAACGGGTGAAGTAATCGTTGACTTTGTCTTTGACCGCGTGAAACGCATCGGCGGCCGCCTGGGTTCTTTCGCCTAAAAACTGAACATGCGCATCGCCGTCCGCCTTGGCCAGCCAATCCACGTACGTGGCGACTTCCGCAAAAAAAGCATCGCTGCTTTCCTGATCAATGCCTGCCTCTCCACTCGCGCCCGCAACCGAGCCGCGACATTTGATGATGTCTTCGATCGTTGCGTGCAGGCTCGCGTCCATAATTTTGCCTGGATGAATCACGCCGTCACCGTTGAATTCCAGGCCCGCAACGAATTTGTCGACGTCGGCCATATCCGTCAGCGAAATCTCCGCCGCATCGGGTTTGCCCAGGTTTTTCAGGATGTACTGCGCCGACGCCAGCACATCCTGTCCTTCATCGGTGCCGTCATTAATGTCAGCCAGAGTCAGTTGATCCGAGCCGCTTATCAGGAGATCCGGATTTTTCAGCAGGCCTCCCGCCCAGGCAATGGCGCCAAGTACTTCATTCGCGTGCACATGCGCATCGCCGTCATGATCGATCAGATCGAGCGTGCGGGTGTCGAATTCTATGCCCCGGGTCGGGCAGCTCAGAGCTACCCATAGCTTTTGATCCAGTTCTTTCAGGGCCAGCAGGTCTGCGCCGTTATCGATTTGCACCTGATCGAAGCCGCCAGCGCGGAAAAAATTCCATGTGTGCGAGGTCATGATTTTTCCTTGGTATTGTTATGAAAGACGATATAACCCTTAGAGAGTTATAGATATAACACGCACGCATTGCAAATGCTGCGCCGGCGATGTGTTGAAATGGCGGGCAATGCGGGGTGCGCCCAAAAGGATCAGCGACTATGAGTGTGAGGGCGCGATATGGGAGCGGCTGCGGTTTACGAAGAAGCTTCCGCCACGCTTCCCACACCGGGCCCGGTAATACCATCGAAGCCAAGTTTTATCAGGGTGTTTCGCTCCTCTTCGTTCTGCGTGCCCAGGGCGATCACCTGGATGCCAATAGTGTGTGAGAGATTGCACAAGGCTTTCAGAAGCTTTTGATTGTCTCTGTTCTGATTGATGCCGCGCACGAAGCTGGCATCCACCTTGATATAGTCGAGGCCGAGATCGGCAAGTTTCTGAAGTTCGGTAAAGTGGTGGCTGAAGTGCTCGACTCCGACACGGCACCCTAAACCCCTGAAGGTGCGGCAAAAGTCACGGAAGGCTTCGAATTTGCGAAAAACGCCATACTCCGGCACTTCGATCCATAGCCGGCGGCGCAAAGCGGGTTGCTGGCGCAGTAATTCCTCCAATCTATTGCGAAAGGTCCAATCGGAAATCGTTTCAGCGGAGACGTTGATCGCGAGTTCACCGACGGAGGATTGCAGGTATTCCAGGGCTCGCCGCATGACCGCGAGATCGAGAGGCCCGGTGAGATTGAGGCGGGCGGCAACGGGGATGAAATCGCTTGCGGCCAGCCAGCCGCCGTTGGGCAATGCCTGCATGCGTATGACCGCTTCCCGGTGCAGCGGGGTATTCGAAGAATCAACTACAGGGTAGAGAACCAGTTTGAAACGATCCTCTCTCACGGCATCGTTGAAGATGTGGCGCCAGTCGCCAAGACTCGCCACCGGGAGGTGGGTTGGGGGGAGGGGTGCGTCGATGATATGCCAGGTATTGGCACCTTTTGCCTGAGCGGCAGCTAAAGCAGTGTCCGCGCGGGTCAGGATCTCTCCCGGTTTATCACCCCGCTGGTACAGGACGGTGCCGATATGATAGAAGCCAACCGAGTCACCGCCGGTTTGAGATAATAGGGCTGTGAGCTCTGCGGTCAATTTGTCCAGGACTTGAGCCGCATCATCGATACCGGGGATGATCAGTGCAAAATCCGGTCCATGCAGGCGGCCTACGATCCGGTCAGGGGTATTGGCGGAAATGCTGACCAGGATTGCACCGGCCTGGCGCAGCAGGCCATTGGTGGAACTGCGGCCCAGTTTCCGGTTGATTTCTTCGAGATTACCGATGCGTATGAGAAACAGGAAGCCTTTTTCCCGCAATGTTCCTTCGGCTGTTTCGCCCTGTGCGCCGCTAGGCAGAATATTTCCGCCATTCACCGCCTCGCGCAACTGATTCATGAAATGGTTGCGATTCGCAAGGCCCGTTACCGCGTCATGATTCATCCGCTTGTTCAGGGTTTCCAGTTGCAGGGTTTCTTCGATAACCCTGTTGTGCAATCGCCTTACCATATCATTGGTCGCGCGCGCTATGCTGCGCAGTTCCGGTATGCGGGGCTCCGAAATGGTAAGGAAATGCCGTTGTGTAATGGCTTCAGCCTGATCTACCATGGTAGTCAGAGGCTGTTTGATGCCGCGCAGTATCAACAAGCCGATGAGCCCGCTTACGATGCTTGCTATCAAATACCAGACGATCAATGTTCCGGCTTGCTCCCAAAGCGCCTGCTGGGCCAGACCGCCATGGCTCACCACCTTGATGACGCCAAAATGCATCCGGTTATCCGATACCTGTGCGGCGCCTGCCTCCGCATTTATAGGAAAGAGATCGTTAAACCATTCCGGGATAATGGTTTTTTTCTGCCCCCCCATGCGTTCGATGATAACTTTGCCATCCGGCGCGGTGATCGAAATTCTTTCATATTGACTGCTGTCGAATAATGCAGAGACCAGCACGCCAAGGGTAACAGGGTCTTTGCCGAGCTGGGATATGGAAAGGGCGAGAGAATTGGCGCTGTCGATGTTTTTACGGTGAAGCTGCTGCTCAAGATAGCTTCGCGTGCTGAGCATGCTTATGGCAAAGCTGCCCAAAAAACTTGTCAACGTGATCAATAGGACTGTTAGCCAGAGTTGCCGGAAGAGTGACATTGAATAAGATAATTATATTTGATGGACCTCTGACAAGCCGCCGGCGAAACAAGCCGGGAGAACTGGATTGCCGCGACCGCGTTTCTTTCGTATCCGGACGCACTTGCACTCCGCTCTTTGGCGGCCTGCTGCGGAAGAACTGTCCGCGGCTTGTCTGAAGGTTTCTTTTTCATGAGATTATCACGGACGGAGCCAGGGTTCAATTTGCCAGAGTGATGAGTGCGGAAACAACGGACGGAATTAGCCGGCAAAACATCAGCCCATCAGCCGCCAGCGAAGCCCGTGACGCCAGTGACATAAGCCGTCAGCATAAGCCGGCAACCTCCGAAAGAACGGCTGGTCCAATATGGGATTTGCCGCTGCGGATTGTACAAGATATTCAGCACAGGACTGGAAGGATACATGCCATGCGTACCGCTTTTATTTCGCACCCGGACTGCCTGCTGCACGACATGGGTTCATATCACCCGGAGCGCCCTGCACGGCTCAAGGCTATCGAGGATGAACTGATCGCTTGCGGATTGATGAATAAATTGATGCGGCATATTGCTCCATTGGCAACGTTTGAGCAACTGAAACGTGTTCACACTCCCGGTTATATCGCTTCACTGGAGGCGGCGGCGCCTGGTCCGTCCTCGGCGGGCATTGCCTATCTCGATCCGGACACGGCCATGAACCGGTACAGCCTTAGAGCGGCTTATCGTGCCGCCGGCGCCGTCGTTCACGCGACCGACCTGGTGATCGGAAAGGAAGCGGACAACGCTTTTTGCAGTATTCGTCCACCGGGACACCATGCCGAGCATGACTGCGCCATGGGTTTCTGTCTGTTCAACAATGTAGCAGTAGGAGTGGCTCATGCTCTGGAAGCGCATGCCTTCGAGCGTGTGGCGGTCGTGGATTTCGACGTGCATCATGGCAACGGCACGGAAGATATCTTCCGCAACGATCCCAGGGTCATGATGGTGTCCACGTTCCAGCACCCATTTTATCCATACAGCGGTGTGGCAGGACGTTCGGAGCGCATGGTCAATATTCCGCTACCGGCTGGAAGCGGTGGAAAAATTTTCCGTGCGGCGGTAAGTGAATTCTGGCTGCCTGCGCTCGAAAACTTCAGACCACAAATGGTGTTTGTCTCTGCGGGCTTTGACGCTCATCAGGATGACGAACTTGCGTCGTTGAATCTGATTGAAGACGATTACGCATGGGTGACCGGGAGAATCGAAGAGATAGCGCGCAAATATGCCAATGACAGGATCGTATCGGCCCTGGAAGGCGGTTACGCGTTGCCTGCGCTGGGGCGGAGTGTCGCCGCGCATTTGAGTATCCTCAGCGGCCATTGATTACGGGTTTCCGGCTGGAGGCGCCTCGAATTTTCTGGGGTCCCTCGCAGGCTTGTTTCGTAAAGCGGTTATTGTGTCTATGATGAGAGCGGAATGGGGTAAAACGCAAAATAGACGTGCAAATCAAGGATGAAGAAGAACGAATGAAAGGGATGATCGAGCGTTGAAGATCAGCCATGGAATGCGCATTCTTCTTGCTCTGCTGATCGTCGTGTCGATCGCGGGCATCATGATATGGCGGCATCACGCAAAAACGGCTCTGAGCATACGGATCGGTGTGCTGCACGCTCTCACGGGTCCCATGGCGTCAAACGAAAGACCGTTGGTGGATGCACTCCAGCTGGCTATCGAGGAGGCTAACGCGGCGGGCGGGATAGAGGGGCGGCGGATCGAGGCCGTGATGATGGACTGCGGGCCGGATCCGGCTCATTGCGCCCAGGAGGCGGAGCGTCTGATTACCCAGGAACAGGTGCAGGCCCTGTTTGGATGCTGGACATCGGCCTGCCGCAAGGCGGTAAAAACCGTGGTGGAAAAACATCATCACCTGCTCTTTTATGCATTGCGGTATGAGGGCATGGAACAGTCCCCGAATATCCTGTACGGAGGAGCCATACCCAATCAACTGGTCATGCCAGCGGTGTATTGGGCGCTGGCAAATCTTGGAAATTCGCGGGAGCATGGCCGGCACAATATGTATAACGGGCGCGGCAAGCGAATCTATCTGGTCGGGTCGGACAATTTGTATTCACACGTGGTCAACATTCTCATTAAGGACATACTGGCTGCGCATGACGCGACGATCGTGGGAGAGCGGTATCTGGCACCGAAGCTTGCCGGTATGAGCGAGCTGGCAGCAGATATCGTCGGACAGAAGCCGGATATCGTACTGAACACCGTCAGCGGCGGTGACAACGCCGTATTTTTTCGAGCGATCCAAACAGCCGGAGTCACTCCCGACAAGATACCGGTATTGTCTTTCAGCATCACGGAAGTAGGGTTATCGGCTCAGGATATGCCCCACATGGCGGGGCACTATGCCGCGCGA
>DASVYI010000033.1:0-2383 GCA_036392275.1 Nitrosospira sp.
GTGATCGCCGCGCCCTTGGTTCCGCGTTCATCCTTATCGACCTGGACAATGAGTTCCTGACCTTCACGGAGCGCATCCTGGATCCGGATTCGTGCCGGATCCGCGCTTTCCCGGAAATAGGAGCGCGAAATTTCCTTGAAGGGGAGAAAACCATGGCGTTCGCCGCCATATTCGACGAAAGCCGCTTCGAGACTGGGTTCGATGCGGGTGATCACACCCTTGTAGATATTGCCTTTGCGTTGTTCCTTGCCGGATGATTCAATGTCAAGGTCAATAAGCTTCTGACCATCGACAATGGCGACACGCAGTTCTTCCGGCTGTGTCGCATTGAATAGCATGCGTTTCATTTTACGCCTCCCGCGCTCTGGTCACGGGCAGACAGCCTACGCGCGAGGGAATGATGTTTCCCGGCGCGTATACGAGACTTTTTAGTCAGGCAACTTGATCATGGTATCGGGGCTGCAATAAAAGATGACTATCTCTCTGGCTTGTCAATAGAGCCCTGCTTTTTTCTAAGCAGGGCCCGGAAAACTAAGTTTCAATCAGGCTTCGGCCATGGCTATCCGTGAAATCGGTGCTCTCCGAAACTGAAAACTGAAATCTATGTGTGCTTTGAGCGCGCAAATCAATTACTATCGCTACTTTAGTGGTGAGCGACGTTAACCAGATTTCGGGGTTGGCTCTTGCCATTGCCAGGTAAAAGCCCCATCAACAGTGCTGATTGTCGCACCGGATAAAGGGACAGGCTGGAACTCCGAGTTGGTAAGTATAAGTAGAATTAAGGATTTGGGCAAAGAATTTCCTTCATCCGCGGCCGTTAAGGAAACGATAGCCGAGGACAGCGATGGGCAGCGTATCGATAATTTTCTGATCAAGCGCCTGAAGACGGTCCCCAAAAGCCATATCTATCAGCTATTGCGTAGCGGCCAGGTGCGGCTTAACAGCAAACGCGTCGAAGCAGGTTATCATCTCCGGCTGGGCGACGTTGTGCGCATCCCGCCGGTAAAAATAGCCGAAGGTGATTTGCCACCGAAAAAGAAAGTGCCGAAAACCCGGTACGTCCCGATTGATGTACTGTTCCAGGACGAGGCTCTCCTGGTGATCAACAAACCTTCCGGAGTCGCGGTTCACGGTGGCAGCGGCATAAGTCTGGGTGTCATAGAGCAATTGCGTGCGCAGCACCCCGAATGGAAATTCCTGGAATTGGTTCATCGCCTCGACAGGGAAACCTCCGGAGTTTTGCTTCTCGCCAAAAGCCGCGCGGCACTCGTCGAACTGCACAGGCAGATCCGGGCAGGGACAGTGAAAAAACAATATCTGACGCTGGTCAAGGGCGTCTGGCGCAATACCAGGCAGAGCGTGAGGCTGCCGCTCAATAAATATGTGACCCCCAGCGGGGAACGGCGGGTTGTCGTGGCAAGCGGAAGCAGGGAACGGGAAGGAATAGCTGCTCACACGGTTTTTACCCTGAAAAAGGCTTGGCGGGACTTCAGTCTGCTGCAGGCGGAACTAAAGACCGGCCGCACTCATCAAATTCGCGTTCATCTTGCCCATCTCGGTTTCCCCATAGCGGGAGATGATAAATACGGAGATTTCGCGCTGAACAAGGAGCTGGCGAGACGAGCTCCAGAGCCAGGCCTGGAACGCATGTTTCTGCATGCTTCGATAGTCGAGGTGCTGCATCCGGCGACAGGCAGGCACCTTCGCCTGGAAGCGCCACTGGCGGAAGATTTGAAGAAGTTTCTAAAGGGACTGACCGGGAATGACCCATCTTATCCGTAGCGCGCATGTCCCGCATGTTCCTTGACCCTGGTGGATCCCGTTTTACGAGGTAGCCGCTTGTGCTGAAGCTGTACTATTGGAAAATTAGTGGCGTGTTCAGAGACGTTCAACTTAATCTGCCCTGTAGCGAACTCACCAAAAAGGTTAACGTAAAGTTTCGGAAAAAGTCTTTATGGATCACAGCGATAAAATTGAAAAATGAGTGGCTAACTGCCGGATTTAGGTCAATGGGAAAGAGGAAAGGGAAAGCGAGGGGAAAGAAGGAAACGCGTTGCTTCCCGGGAGTGTGTTTCGCCTCGACGCTTTGTTTATTTGAAGGATTGATAAGTTAAATGGCTGATTCAGAAAATCGCGACGAAAGCTGGGAGAAACGGGTGCTCGAAAAACTTGCGCTCTCTTCTTTACAGGAGCAGCGCAGAGCGCGCCATTGGAGTATATTTTTCAAGTCACTGACTTTTATCTATTTATTTATATTGCTGTTTTATGGGTTGGGATGGTTCTCCCAAAATGAGATATCCATTTCCGGCAAACATACTGCCCTGGTCGATCTGCGGGGTGTCATCTCCCCCGATACCATCAGCAGTGCAGAGAATATCAATAC